>DNOQ01000190.1 GCA_003501665.1 Bacteroidales bacterium
TACGGGTTTTGACAAGACTGAGGTGGTTATACCAAGAAGTTCAAGGAATTCATACGACCATGCAATAAGGAATATAGGTGTTACGATAATAACGGTGAACACACCTGAAGAGCTGGAAAAGGCTTTAAATCCCGGAACTGCCATGATATATGTAATGACAGGCAATGATACTCAACCCGGGAACAGGTTTGCAATAGAAAAAATTGCCGCTCTGGCTAATCCACGGAATATTCCTTTCCTGGTTGATGCAGCAGCCGAAGATCTTACGATACCAAATGTTCATCTTCAGGCCGGGGCTACAGTAGTTGCATACAGTGGTGGTAAAGCCATTTGCGGGCCACAATGCGCAGGATTGCTTCTGGGCAGAAAAGATATTCTGATGTCAGCATGGCAGGCAAGCTCACCGCATCACGGAACAGGACGGGATAATAAGGTCGGAAAAGAAGAAATGATGGGAATGCTTGCTGCCGTTGAGGCATGGGTTAAACGCGACCATGAGGAGAAATACAGGACCTGGCTGGGTTATCTCGATACTATATCGAAACGGGTTTCAGCTATCAGCGGAATTAAAACCACTTTAAGAGAACCGGCTGACCTGAATAACAGAAGCCCTGTGCTGATAATTTCGTGGGATCCTGAAAAATTCAACGTTACAGGACCGGATATTGCTGAGATGCTTGCAACAACACAACCCAGGATTGCTCTTCACAGCGGAAATAATGAACAAGAGGGTACCACATCATTGCGTATTACGTCGGGTCAGATGCAGCCTGGAAATGATAAACTGGTAGCAGACCGTATCTGTGATCTGTTGTCAAAAAAATACCCTGAACCCAAAGAGATGGATGCACCAGCCGCAGATATAACAGGACGGTGGGCCGTGGATATTGAATTTTATAGCAGCAAAAGCCAGCATACATTCATTCTGGAACAGGATGGCAACTGGATACAGGGCTCTCATAAGGGCGATTTCTCTTTCAGGGAAATGGCAGGTACTATTGAGGGCAATCAGGTTAAACTGAGCAGCTCTGAACGTATGATTGCCGATAACGTCCCGTTTATTTTCTCGGGTACCCTGTCGGGAGATACAATTGCAGGACAAATTTATCTGGGTGAATATATAAATGCAACATTCACAGCCAGAAAGAATGATTACCGCGGAGCAAGGAGGAAAGTCAGATATCCAAAAGGCCAACCTCTTGCAACATGATGCATAATATTTCTTAAAATTTAAAACAAATAATAATTACAGATGTTTAATTAATAATTTAATAAAATAGTAAATAGGGCAGAAAATTAAATGAAAAGACGCGATTTTATAAGAGTTTCATCAGCCGCCGGGGTGATGGGACTTATACATCCTGATTATGATTCTGTGGCACGACCGTTTCTTCAGGATGAACAGGGTTTTGACCTTCATCCGTTTATAAAGGAACATCCTGAAGCTGTTTTTATCAGACTTACATCGGTATCTGAACAGACCGACAGGCAGGCCATTCATGATGAAGCCTATAAACTTGCCCGCGAAATGTTCGTTAAAACATTTGACGGAAAAGGTTTCCCGGTTTCAACAAGAATCACATGCAAGCCAAACTGGACCTGTACAGGCAGAATTGATCCAAATAATCCGTATGCAAATCTGGGGATAGCCACCGATCTGAATTTTATCGAAGGTTATCTTAAATCAGTTAAAAGCCTTGGCCCTGAAAAATTCTACCTCAGGGAGTGTGCCTGTCCTCACATGTGGAACGGTCATGGTTATACCGCAATGGCGGAACAGAATGATTTCGATCTGACGAATCTCAGCTCAAAAGATTACTGGGATCTTCCGGAAGGTGATATTATTTTCAGAAAGGTTGATGGAGTCGTATTAAGGGAAGTCGGTTTCATGACACCCATGACTGCCGACGATACTTTCCTTATCAACATTGCCAAGTTCAAATCACATCAGATGGGGATAACCGGTGCGGTAAAGAATCTTCAGGGTATGGCCGGAAGAAGATTCCACCAGTTTTGCGGAGGGCATTATGATATTTTCAAGACGTATGACAAGCGATATCATCAGTTCTTCCAGCCCGATTATATGGACAGGATAACCGAGCTTCAGAAAAAACATGAGGAACAGGGGATGCCAAGATGGAAGAGCCAGATAGACAGACCTCCTTATGGTGGCGGACTTTTTATGGAACAATGGGTTCAGAGAATGATCGACGCTTATAAAGTGGCTCCCACCGGGATAAATATTGTGGAAGGCATTTACGGTCGCGATGGCGATGGATTTTCCGGAGGTCCGCATGATGGAAAGGCAAAGAATTTTATGAGTAACAATATAATTTTCGGTAAAGATGCATTCAGAGTGGATATTATTACTCACTGGCTTGCAGGACATGAACCGGGAAATTTCGGGCTGTTCCATATAGGCATTGAACGCGGTGTTTCAGATGTTCTTGATCCGTTTGATATACCCGTTTATCTGTGGGAAGATGGTAAAGCGAAGAAGGTTAAACTCGATACATTCAAACGTACTCCGCTTCTGACCCTTTATATGAGGAGAAACTATGACGGTATTAACGAAGACAGATATCACATGGTAGACGAGCCGTTTAATTATGAATCGTGGAAGAGCGGCAAAACAACTTATCAGAGTAAACCTTCAATAAGGGCTATCGGTACTGATAATAAAAACGGGATCGTTATGGAAGTCGGTGTACCTGAGGAAAGTAACGTATATGTAGATATCAGGAACCGTTTTGGAGATGTTGTATGGAGGCTGCAGGCTGATGGTCTTGAACCGGGTAAACACGAAGTTGTCTGGGACGGTTTCTCACAGCCCGGAATGTACACAATGTATGTAAAGGGTATGGGCTGGGATGCCGAACGTGAAATGGTTATATATACCTGATCTGACTGAGAAAAGTATTATGGTCAGATTCATCTGACGATCATACTGAAGCTTTTCTCAGCTCCTCATAAATACGGGATGCTACAATTCTCTCCTGACGGGGTTCAAGCATAAATACGGTAAGATTGATGCTGTTTTCCCTTCCGGCAACAACTTCAATTGAAGGATTTCCGTTTCTTAATCTTTGCTGGAATTCTTCCCTGGTAACTTTAATTCGGTTAACATCCCATTCAATGTTCAAAGTGGGAGTATGATTGGCAATTGGCGGAACTGATACGGTTGTTGTTACCCCATTCACTTTTTTTGCAGCATTCTCAATCAAGGCTACTCTTTCTTCCCATATCTTCCACTCTTTATCATGATCGATATTAATATATCTTTCCAGGGCAGCATACATTCCGAACACTTCTTCCTTGTTTACCTTCATCCCTCTGCCTATATTGCCTCCCCTGGGAGGTGCATTAAGACGAGCTGCTTCGATAAGATCTTTTCTTCCCATAAGAATTCCGGCACTTTGAGGCCCGCGTAAACCTTTTCCTCCCGATATACAAACAAGATCGAATCCCATATCGTTGTATCTCCAGAGGTTTTCAACAGGAGGAACATCAGCGGCTATATCATTCATTGTCGGGATATTATGCTTTTTACCCAGTGCAACCCACTCTTCGTGCTGTATTTTGCCTGCGGGTGCAGCATAATTCAGGAACCAGAGCATTGCCGTTTTTTCATTGATAGCTTTTTCAAGCTCATCAACGGTCTCTACAGGTACAATAGTGACACCGGTATTTTTTAAGGCATGAACATACCCGACATTGTGACTGGTCTGGGTGATCACTTCCGATTTTAAACCTTCAAGATGAGGAAGCTGCGCGATCTTCTTCTGATCCTTTCCTGTAATTACTCCTGCAGTCCCAAGCACCATTGCCGACCAGCATCCTGCCGTTACTGTAGCTGCTTCGGCATGACAGATTGCTGCAATCTTTTCACCAACTTTATCCTGTACATCATCGAGAAGTACGAACTCTTTTGATGAAGCCACTATTGCATCTATGACTTCCTGGGGCATTTTTGATCCGGTCATAAATGTGTAGGTGCCTGCTGCATTTATAAATGTTCTTAGCCCCAGTTCTTTGAAAAGATCACGTTTTGCAGGTGCTGGAATCATTGTCTCCAGGGTGGAGGAAGTTCCGAATGCCGCACCGGCAACAGGCAATATGGCCAATCCCTTAATTACGTCTCTTCTTTTCATTTCCGTATTATTATGGTTTTTCAAAAATAATAGAAACCGCAAAGTACACAAAATTGCGGTAAAGCTCTTTGCGTCCTTTGCAGTCAATGGTTGAATTACCGGTAAGAAATTCTATCGTTTGTTTTTAAATAAAAGCTATGCAATCCATCTCAACGAGTGAATTTCCGGGGACTCCGCCTTTAGCAACGGCAACGGTTGTGCGTACCGGGGGTTTGCTGCCGAAGCGCCCTTTGTAGGCTTCATTCATACCCTGATAATCAGCTATATCGTTGAGATAAACATTTACTTTTAATACTTTTTCCATCGATGAACCTGCTTTAATCAGTTCATCCTCAAGTGCTTTAAGTACTATTTCAGTGTGATTCTTAATCGTGAACGGCTCAACATGAGCTCCCTTTCCGGCAACAAATACAAGATTTCCAAATTTGGTATGTCCTGAAAAGAGCGGAATATTCTGATAATTTGTAATATTATCTGCCTCTTTTTCTTCCCTGGAACCTGTTGCTGCCTTTGCTGCCATACCTGCTCCGGCTAATCCCAGAACAGATGCAAACATTTTTTTCAGTGCAGATCTTCTTTCAGTTTTCATAATGATTTGATTTTAGTTAGAGATAAATTGATTTTAATGTTTAAAGCTATTAGTTTGTTATCGGTTTATCTACGGCCGGAAAGTGTGATGGGATTTGCAATTCCATTGAGGTCATAGACTATTTTCCCTGCCCTGATTGTCATTTCACATTCAAACTTTTTATCGGTTTCAATTTTGTATCCGGTATGGTCAAATAATCCAAATTTACCTTTTCTCAGGTTAAGTATTGAAATATCAGCATCTGCCCCAACAGAGAGATTGCCGAGTTCTTCACGTTTGATGACTCTTGCCGGTTCTGACGTAGTTGCTTTGATGACGCTTTGCAAATCCATTCCCATTGCAAGAAATTTTGACATTGTTGTCAGAATATCCTTCATTGCTGCATTCATACTGCCAATGTGAAGATCGGTACTTATGACATGAGGGTGGAGGCCGCTTTTTACTGCCGGGATTCCCTGGGAGTATGCGAAGCTGATCCCTCCGTAGCCTATATCAAAAATGATCCCTCTTTTAATGGCATCCCAGACATAAGGCTTCACTTTTCCGGCAACAGGATCCACAACATACTCCCTTCCGCTTCCAAGTTGTGCAAAGCAGTGGGTGAATATATCTCCCGGACGAAGATGTTTCATAAATAGTTCCTCAAGGGACAGGGGAGGATCAGCTCCGCCGAAATCGATCATTACCGGCATGTTGGCTATTCTTCCTGCTTCAACCGTACGATCTGTTGGTTCCCATTCATGTCCTGAATAATGTGCAAGTTTTATCCCGACAATATCGGTTGAATTTTTTATTGCATACTGTCCTGTGGCTTTCGGATCCATATCTTTTATATTCTGTTCAAAAGGTCCTCCTCTCATTCCTTCTCCCACAATATTCAGGAAAGCCAGAACCCGTGTCTGCGATCTCTCAATTATATTCTTCTTAAAATCAGGAAATGTTCTCCATCCGGGGCAGCCTGCATCGACAACCGTTGTGACCCCGACACGGAACGTAAATCCGTCGGGTACCACTGAACTGGGGCCGTTCATATATTGCTGGTTAAGGTTTGTTCCGTGATAAACATGAACATGCATATCTATCAGGCCGGGTGTTACATAGAATCCCTGTGCGTCGACGACCTGAATACCTTCTTTAGCATTAATGTTTTTTGCGACAATAGCAATTTT
>DNOQ01000598.1 GCA_003501665.1 Bacteroidales bacterium
CGGTAATTCAGTACTTATCGAACCGGGGTGCTTAGTCCCGGCAAAGGCCCAACGAAGCTATCGGTCTGACCACAAACCTTACCATACTCCTTGATCTTTGTTCCAGCAATATTTCGTGGCCGGCTGTAATTCTTTCAATAGAGGCGGGAGTATAGTGCCTTACTGAAAGCATTACAACATCCTCGTTATAAACAGCCAAATATTCCTCTTTCAGATCGTTAAGAAGGTTGACAATCTTAGATCTCTCATCATCAACACAAACATTTATACTTACTGCACTGGCATCAACCAGGTTTACCTTAATACCATGCTGAATGAATGCCTGAAACATGCTGCTGAGGTTATCGCCCATTACAAATGAAAAATCCTTTGGAAGAAGTGAAAGCAGTACCTGGTTCTCTTTTCTTACAAAAACCGGGATTATCTTTTTCAGATTCGGCTCCTCAGTTACCAGTGTTCCTTCTTTCTCAGGATTAACAAAGGATTTAACAAACAGGGGTATATTTTTATTCTGAAGCGGTTTAATGGTTTTAGGGTGAATCACTTTGGCACCGGAAAATGTCATTTCCACTGCTTCGCGATATGAGACTTCATCAAGTTTTTCAGCATCGTGAAGCCATTTCGGATCCGCATTCAGAAGTCCCGGAACATCTTTCCATACCGTAACACTTTCTGCATCAAGAATATTAGCCAGTATTGCAGCCGTATAATCTGATCCTTCACGACCAAGAGTTGTTGATTCACCGGAGATCGTAGAACCAATAAATCCCTGGGTCAGATAAAACTTATGAAGGGTAAAATCAAAAACCTTATTTATCCGTTTCTGACTTTCATCCCATATAATATTTGCATCGCGGAACCTGTCGTCAGTCACCAGGGATTTTCTTATATCAATCCATTCAAGATCCAACCCGGTGTTTTTAAGGAATTCAGCCACTATTATTGTTGACCAGATCTCACCATTTGAAACGATCCGGTCGTATTCATAATCATATTCTCCCGGTTTTGCTGACCGCAGGTATTCTTTGAGAAAGGTAAATGAATCATCTATCTTGCTTTTTACCAAATCGACATCATGAAAGAGATCGTCCGCCACACCCGAATGATAGTTGTAAACAGCCTCAAGATGATTTTTGTATTCATAATCCCGGGCGAGCCAGAGTTTCAGCACTTTTTCGAGGGCGTTGGTTGTCTTACCGAAAGCTGAAACTACAATTACAAGATCTGATTTTTCTTTTAAAACAATGCGGGCAATATTCTTGATCCCTTCAGCATCTCTGACCGATGCTCCACCGAATTTGTAAACCTTCATAAATCAGAATTTCCGGTAAAAATACGATTTATTCATACACTTCCAGTTCCTGACCTCACCCCCTAAATCCCCCTCTTTACGTTTTTGACCTCACCCCCTAAATCCCATAGCCATCAAGCTAAGAGGGGCTAAATTATTAATTATGAACTAAAAATAAAGATATTATATTATAGGGGGGTCTATGATCTTTCTATTAAAGGATTAATAAAAAAGTTCAGAACCAATTTTTCAGAGCAGCACCTTCGAAGGAAAGCCTATGAATGTGGATTTTGTAAAAGGCATTCGAAGTTTTCACCGCTGATGTTCTTTGACAGTTTATTATATGATGCAACCAGCGTGGATACCAAAAGTTATAACCAGATTGCTGTGGAAGTCAAATCCACCCACGGGGTAGATATATCCGGACAAGGTATTGACCAACGCTTTAACACTGGGGCACAAAAATACATCCAGGAGCTGTTGGGCGAACAGCTTTCTTACCAGGTATCCCAAAGCATTGATACTGGATGGACCCTGCATTTCAATCGGGTGATCATCAAAGATTCCACGAAGTTTGATTTACCGGCAAGCCTTAAAGATATTTTACCAGGTTTTGGAGGATGTGCATCAAAGGCGGGTGTAGGCATCCAGTATGAGTTTGATGTAAAGGCAGGAGAGGTCAATGATCTGTCAATTCATCCAGCCAACAGGCCCGATAACAAGGATGCTATGCAATCAATAGATTTGGTAAAGAAAGGAGATCTGACCATCCGTGATTTGGGATATTTCGTGCCGGATTACTACAAGAGGATAGAAAAAGAAGGAGCTTTCTTTTTATCAAGGCTTAACACGCAAGTACTGGTATACCATGAGAAGGAGGGTAAAGTGCAGGAGCTTGACTTCGCAAAGCTCTATCAGGAAATGAAAAGCGGGAACCTCAAAAGGCTCGATATGCGGGTATATATTGGAGAAGAAAAATTTCCCGTTCGGCTACTGATCGAATTAATGCCCGATGAAGTAGTGGCCACGCGGATGGAAAGGATCAATAGATACAACAAGAAAAAAGGGCGCCAAACTGGTGAGGCATATAAAGAGAGGTCGAAGTTCAACCTCTTTATTACCAATATATCAGATGAAATGCTCGATGGTGAGGCGATCGCCAAAATATACAGGATGCGTTGGCAGGTAGAGTTAATTTTCAAAACATGGAAATCTATCTTCGGCATGGACAACATCAGGCAGATGAAATACAATCGCTTGATATGTCTGCTGAGTGCCAGGTTACTTCTTATCCTGATAAACTGGGAAATGTTCATGATAGAAAGGGCTTATCAATACAAGCAAACTGGAAAGTTATTAAGTATCCATAAATGCCTGCAGACCCTTAAGGACAATAGCGCTAAATTAAGAAGTGTACTAATAAGCGGGTGTATAGGATTGAAAAAATGGTTCAAATGGATAAAAGAAACTCTTGGCTCAAAACACTGGCTGGAAAAGAAGAAAAACAGACTTGGATTTGAAGAAATAATGTGTTTAAATATTTTATAATCAAATAAATATGATTATATTTACAAAAAAACAGCGAGACGCCAGAAAAGCAAAATCTCGCTATTTATTAACTAAAACGTTCTTTAATATGAGTAAAGCTAATAAAGTTAAACCTGTTCTCCAAAGGAATGGGATAAAAAATAGTCATCCCTATTGATAATCAAATAGTTGTAAAAATTAGCTTGATGGCTATGCCCTAAATCCCCCTCTCCCGGGGGAGAGGAGGACTTTAAGACCCTTCGTCCGGGGGAAGGATTTCGGGAGAGGTTATTCATATCGGAGAGCTTCCACCGGATTCCTTGTAGCCGCTCTCAGACTCTGCCAGCTGACGGTCACTATCGCAATAGCCAGAGCCAGCAATCCGGCCAGTACAAATACCCACCAGCTTAATTCTGTTTTATATGCAAAGTTTTCCAGCCATCTATGAATTGAGTACCATGAAACAGGCGTGGCAATGACGAAGGCAATGACCACCAATCTTATAGAATCTTTATTTAGCATGATCACTACATCTGTTACACTGGCACCGTTTATTTTACGGATGCCGATTTCCTTCACACGGCGCTGGCAGGAAAAAAGTGACATAGCTAAAATTCCAAGGCAACAAATGACGATAGCGCATCCGGCAAACAGCGAAAAGGTACGCTGAAAACGGAGTTCCGACTGATACATGTTCCCGATTGCCTGATCAAAAAAGCTCACTTCAACCGGAAAAGAGGGTGAAAGTTCAGAAACAACTGCCTGTATATCCTGAATCACACTGCTCAAGGATTTTAAACTGGCTGTCCGGAGTTTTACCAGACAATGTGAAGCAGATGACTCATTTCTTATTGCCAGGGGTACAATTGGCTGGCTGACAGGTTTGAAATGAAAATCCTTTACAACGCCGATAATCTCAAATGTACGTTTGCCCATTATAAATCTGCATCCGAGAGGATTAGCGATATTATGCTCACTAAGAAATGTTTCGTTGACTAAAATTTTCTCTTTATCTGTAGATAAATCGTCTGTATAAAAACGACCAGAAANNTCCATCTGAGATCCCCAGTGAGAAATGTCTTTACCAGGGTAGAACTGAGTAAAGGAAGCTTCACTGACAACCGGTTTTTCAATAAGTAGTTTTTTAAGTACATCTTTCTTCTGATAAAGCTGAGGCGTTAGTTTTATCCCGATTATATTTTCCTGGTTCAAACCCAGATTGGTGCTACCGAACCTGACCTGTTCTTGTACCAACACAGTAAAAGCAATAAGTACAATAGCTATGGTAAACTGCATAGTCACAAAAACGCCACGGAAAGAGAATTTGGTTTTATTTGGTTTAACAGTATTTTTCAAGTTATCAATAGGCTTCGAAGAAGAAATCCTCAAAGCCGGAGTAATGCTTAAAATGAAACTTAAAAAAAGGATACCTGATAAGGAAACAAAAATGAAACCAGGGGAATAAGTTAAATTTTTACTGTAGTGTATCCCGGAATATTCGCTTATTAAGGGTTTGATTGAATTCACAATTTCAATTGCAATTAAAAGAGCAACCAGGAAGAAAATGAATGACTCAGAGAGCACATTAAAGAGTATCGTTGACCGTTTAGCTCCAAGAATCTTCAAAATGCCGGTTTGTTTGATTTTATCAAGCCATTGAGATGACGATATATTAATGAAATTGATAAGGGCAATCAACAGGACCAGGATGGCTACCATCAGCAGGAGCATGACTTTCTTCTTATCCCCGGTTACAAGGTAATCATTCCCATAAAGCATAAATTTTGAAAAGTAAACCTTTTTTAATGGAACCAGCTTTGCGTTTTTATACTCTACCCGGAAGTCTTCGGGAATAATGTTCAGAATGGTTTTTTCCGTTTCACCAGGATTGGCCTCCTTATTTAAAAGGAGAAAGGTTTGGAAGTCACACCATCCCCATTCCGTGAACTCTCCTCCTTCTCCCTGAACAATTTTTTGGGTGGCCATCGAAGCAACTGCACTTAATGATAAGCAGGAATTGGCATTTGGTTCTTCAATTACTGCGCTTACCGTAAGTTCTTTGCTGTTGTTTAGCTTGATAATTTTCCCAATAGCTTTTTCAAAACCAAAAAGCTTTTCCTCCAGTGTTTCTGTAATTACAACATTCAATGGTGCTTTCAGAGCTGACTCAGGGTCTCCATCAACAGCATTGTAGGTAAAAAACTTAAAAAAATCTTCGTCAGCAAATAAAAGGTCGGAAGTGACAGGTTCTCTGTTTTCAGCCTGAAATACAGGAGCTTCCCATGTTCCGGCAATCCTGATAGTTGATTCTGTGCCCGGTACCATATTATCGATGAGTCCAGTCTAAAAAGGTCATAGTCAAAAATAGGGATTTAATTTCACATTTAACTGTTAATAAGTAGTGTTTGTAACATACAGTAAATCAGATGGTTAACAATTTATCAACAACATTATAAAGAGCTTATAATCAACTAGTTATATGTTCCACGTGGAACATATATATTTGAATATCAGAGAAATAATAGTTATGTTTGCTTTGGAAAATAAAACTACAAGCGACATGTTTAAAGCGAACAATCAGCCTTCATTATTCAGTTTTGAAAACGAGCTTGGCAAAAAGATGCGCGAAGCACTGGAGGGTTCGAAGGAGAAATGGTTTTATCATCTGATATTAAGGAATATCAGCGAGGATGATTTCAGGGAATTGTATTCAGATAAAGCAAGCCGTCCAAACACGCCGATAAACATTTTGGTATCCTCGTTGATTTTAAAAGAACTCAAAGGGTTAAGTTATGATGAGCTGATGGAAAGCGTGATGTTCGATTTGCGTTTTAAAACAGCGCTGGGACTTGTAAGCATTGGTGAAGTACCGTTTTCAAGGGCAACACTTTTCAATTTTCAAA
>DNOQ01000327.1 GCA_003501665.1 Bacteroidales bacterium
ACATGCTCGGATTCATTTCCGGGATTATACTTGCTGTCGTGTACCGTAAGGAGGGCCCTCAGGAACCGGTCCATGAATGGCTCGATGATGATGAGGAGGATGAGGGCATTGAACTGAAATGAGCACCGGTTAATTATATTTTATCAGGCGTCGGGGTTGTTTGAAACAGGAATCCGTTCTCCAGCGTGCAATCAGAATAAATGGATGATTCCCGGTTGTGAAAAAGGATAAACCAGGGAAGGAAGGTCTTATCCGGCGCTAAGGTTTTTTTGGTGCATTTACTGCACTTATCCGGCAAAATTATGCATGAGAGGTTCAGGTACGGTACCGGGAACGACCTTCTTCAGAAGGCAAAGGAGCTCGGACTGGAGCTTCCCTGGAGTGATGACCTTTCTCCTTTGTTCCAGCCATATAATCTGGACGGAAACAAAATTCCAAACCGTTTGGCAGTTCAGCCGATGGAAGCTCATGATTCGGAAAATGACGGTTCTCCCTCGGAGCTTACCCGGAGGCGTTACCTGCGTTACGCTTCAGGGGGAAGCGGTATAAAGCTTTTGAACATCGCGATGGGAAGTCCCTATCATAATCCTCATGTCAGCAGGCCTTACGATACGCCGGTTCCGGGCAGTAAGGTACCCGGGGAACATCCCCTCCGGGGCGTGATGAGGATGATAAATGGCACCGCCCTGGTACGCTGGTATTAAACGCTTTCAACATAATTCTTGGAACCGGAGGACCGGGTGAGATGTATGAGGACAGTGTATATCCTCTTTCACAGACCGGGTCGCCCGGTATGGCCTACAGGGCTGGCGCTTCCGGACAGAATCTTACAGAATCACAATTCGGGATTGCATCCCTGAGGTTCAGGGGGAATCTGTCGGGGAGTTACCAGCAGGTAATTCCCCGGTATTTTTCGACCGATAGTTCGGGAAAAGATGAAAGTGAATTTCTCAATTGTCATTTTAAAAGCTACAGGGATCTGTGCTCAGCACAACAACGGCGGTCTTAAGACAAACATCTGGTGGGAATCGGATTTGAAGCATCTCTTCCCTGTGGGTGAGATTGAAGGAGGAGGCAGAAGCCGCGGATCATATATTGTAACGGACGGAGTGAATTCATCCCCGGAAGGGTTCGAAGGAACTTATTATAAAACAGAATTTTGCCGGTACGACAGTGACATTGAGGCAGCCATACAGGAGGCAAGGCTGGTTAATGACAAGGTCATATTCACAAGCACGGCAGTGAGGGATATCCCTGAGCAGAACCTGTGGTTCGAGAAGGTATGGAAAGAATATCTTGAAGATAATTATACCGGAGAACGGGATGATTCAACAAATTATTAACTTTAACGCCTCTAACCAAACCTGAAAAACTCATTTCGCATGAATGGGAAACCTGTAGCCGTTATTACAGGAGCCTCAAGGGGTATCGGTCGCGCAACGGCGATAGCCCTGGCCGGTGAAGGCTTTGATATTGCCGCCATTGCCAGGTCGGTCAACAGCGAAGGGATGGAAATCCTCGGACCTGAAGTTGAAAAGCGCGGAGCGCAATTCTTCCCTGTAGGGCTCGACATCTCATGTACCGTATGTCAGAAGGAAGTAGTTTCAAATATTCTTGACCGGTATGGCCGTATCGATTTTCTTGTCAATAATGCCGGTGTTGCTCCCCTTCAGAGGAAGGACCTTCTCGAGATGACAGAGGAGAGTTACGACCGTGTCATGAATATCAATCTCCGGGGTCCTGTTTTCTTTGCCCAGAAGGTTGCCAGGGAAATGATCTGGATGAAGAGCCAGATTGATGGGTATAAGCCGGCAATAATATTCATAACATCAATATCTGCCGAGCTCTCCTCGCCCAACAGGACCGAATACTGTGTTTCAAAAGCCGGCCTTAGCATGGCTTCGAACGTGTTTGCCGACCGGCTGGCAAAAGAAGGCATCAGGGTCTTTGAGGTAAGGCCAGGTATCCTTATGACCGACATGACCATCAAACTAACTGACAAGTACACAAAGCTGATAAATGAGGGTTTTGTTCCCCAGCGAAGATGGGGAATGCCTGAAGATGTCGGAAAGGCAGTGGCATCAATTGCCAGGGGCGACTGGGATTATTCCACCGGAATGGTATTCGAGATCAGCGGCGGACTGAACCTCCACAGCATGTAAGAAGGCCTCTTCTTTCCTCAATTGATAAGATGCAATTGAACAAATCCTGAGTTTTCGTTGTTATTTGTGTGAATTATTACATTAAGACAATGAAAAATTTATTATTGATTATGGCACTCACGACAGCAACCGCGGGGACTGCATCTGCACAGGAAAAATACACTGCAATTAAGGAAAAGACAACATTATCATGGCTTGGAGAAAAGGTTATAGGACAACATACGGGAACCATTGATATCAAATCTGGTCATCTTATCTGGCTTGACAATAAAATTGCATCAGGAGAATTTGTAATCGACATGACTTCAATAAAGTCAGATGAAAAACTCGACAGGCTTGAAGGTCATCTCAAATCGGAAGATTTTTTCGGAGTGGACAATTATCCCGAGTCCAAGTTTGAAATAACCGAAAGCACTCCTTTTGACAAGGGAACCGGAACCGTAAAGGGAAAACTGACAATCAAGAATATCACGCATCCGGTTGAATTCAGGGCTTCCATGCAGAAGGATGAAGAAGGTCAATGGTTTTATGCTAACATTGTCATTGACAGGTCGAAGTACAATGTCCGCTATGGTTCAGGATCATTTTTTGACAATCTGGGAGACAAGACCATTTATGACGAGTTCAAGCTCAAGGTAAACCTATTTGTCGGGAAATCATGAATCGCGAGTGATTTCTGCAGACAAGGCCCCGGGATTAAATTCCGGGGTTTTTTATTTCTTACAGGTATTGGAAAATTCACAAATGATGACAATCTTGTACTGACCAATAAGATTGTCTATGAATAGCGGTTCTCCTGCAGGCGAAAACAGGCAGAAGCTTGTTTACGAGGGATTTCTGGTCCCTTTCATACTTGTTACCAGTCTTTTCTTTCTATGGGGCTTTGCTCACGGATGCATTGACGTCCTGAACAAGCATTTTCAGGAGCTCCTCAGCATGTCGAAAGCCAGGTCGGCCTTTATACAGTTTGTTTTCTACGGCGGCTATTTTCTTATGGCTGTTCCGGCCGGAATGCTAATGCAGCGGGTGGGATACAAAAAGGGAATTATAACCGGCCTTCTCCTCTTTGCCGGAGGGGCATTTCTGATGTTTCCCGCCACCATTATCCAGACCTTCGGAAGTTTCCTTTTGTGTCTCTTTATAATTGCCTGCGGTCTGACCTGCCTGGAGACGGCAGCAAATCCCTATACTACGGTGCTGGGTCCGCCCGATTATGCCGAAAGGAGGATTAACTTCTCACAGTCGTTCAACGGGCTTGGCTGGGTAGCGGGTCCCCTGGTGGGAGGGATGCTTATATTCTCGGGTAGCGGAAATGAAAACAAGTTTGCGACTATAGCTCTTCCCTACATGCTTATAGGCACCATGGTACTTATTGTAGCTTTTCTTTTCTGGAGAATCAAATTTCCTCCGGTGAAGGAGGAGACGGATGAAGCCGGAGCTGCATCGGCAGGAACAATCAGGGATCTCCTGAAATATCCTCACTTCATTCTCGCGGTGGTTGCCCAGTTTCTTTATGTCGCGGCACAAACCGGTATAAACAGTTTCTTTATAAATTATGTTACTGAGGAGATACCTTCCCTTACCAACCAGCAGGCTTCACTCATACTGGGGATAGGCGGAATGGGATTGTTCTGGCTGGGACGTTTTACTGGGAGCACTGTATTCATGAGGATAGTAAGTCCAAATAAGCTTCTTGCTGTATATGCTGTGGCAAATGTAATAATGATGGCCCTGGTTGTGGCCGGACTTGGCTGGATCTCCGTAGTTGCCCTGTTTTCAACATACTTCTTCATGTCGGTAATGTTTCCCACGATCTTTGCCCTTGGCATCAAGGATCTCGGGCCGCTGACCAAGAAAGCCTCATCATTCCTGGTGATGGCAATAGTGGGAGGTGCGCTCATTCCCCTGCTGATGGGCTACATTGCTGATGTTTCGACGATGGCGATGGGATTCATAGTGCCCCTTGTGTGTTTTGCATTCGTTGTATACTATGGGTTGAGCGGGTACAAAGCAGGAAGAACTGCCGTGCAATAATGATTTTGGTTAGTGCCTGTAGGAGGCCTGGTTTGGTTTAGCCTGGTTAATTACCGGACAGAATTTCGGCGAGTTCGTTTTTTATTTCCCTGAAGCGGTTTTTGTCCATTCTGGCACCGACTATCTCGATTACCTTTCCTGCCATCAGCGAGCCGGCCACGCCGCATTGCTCAAGAGGGAGGCCGTTTGCAAGGGCGTAAAGAAAGCCGGCAGCATACAGGTCGCCTGCGCCGGTTGTATCGACGCAATTCACAGGGAAAGCAGTCACCTTGACTTTTTCAGTACCCCGTGCCAGCCACGATCCTTCAGCCCCAACCTTGAGGATAACAGTCGGAGACATTTCTGAAATGAATGAGATAGCTTCTTCAGCTTCCAGTCCCGTGAATGCCAGGGACTCCTGTTCGTTTGCAAACAGAATATCCACATATTCAGATACTATCTTCCGGAATGAATCGATATGTTCCTCAACTACATTGTAGCTGGCCAGGTCGAGTGCAATAAGCATGTTTTTACTGTGAGCGATGGTGCAGGCTGTTTCAACGAGAGGCAGGTTGTTTATTATGTAACCTTCGAGGTAGAGTATGTCATAACCTTCGAACAGGAGAGGTTTGAGGTCATCGGCATTGAGTTCGGTTGCAGCGCCAAGGTGGGTAGCGAATGTTCTTTCAGAGTCTTCGGTAATGAGAGCCACGGCGGTGCCTGTCGGTGAGTTTCTGCGGATCAGGAGGGTATTGACTCCGGCTTTTTTCATATCATTCTCGAAAAAGTCGCCGATATCGTCGCGGCCTATTGATCCTATGAATCCGGTGTCGGCGCCGAGCATTGCCAGTCCGTGGATTGTATTGGCGGCCGAACCGCCTGAGGTCCAGGTTCTGGGGAAGATTTCCGTTGCGGACTTAATTCCTTCTGATTTTTCCCTGTCGACGAGTTGCATGCTGCCTTTGGGGAGTTTGAATTCCTGAAGTATATAATCACCCTGGAGTAAAGTCATGATATCCACAAGGGCGTTGCCTATTCCCAATATCCGTTTCATGAAAAATTTTCGGCAAAGATATTGCTTAATTCACATAAAGGGCTTATTTTTGGCACGCTTAATTTGAGAGCAAATAATCTTCCTCAGTAGCTCAGTTGGTTAGAGCGGCGGACTGTTAATCCGTAGGTCGTAAGTTCGAGCCTTACCTGGGGAGCAGAAGAAAGAGTGAGAGTGAGAGCGGTAGCGAGCACTCTCATTCTTTTTCCTCATAACCCGCACTCACACTCACACACATCCGGGGGTGGTTGCATCTCTCACTTTTTCAAAAACGAGTTTTTGTGAAAAGATGCAAACTCCCGTCAGGCGTAACCAGTGGCCAGCATCACCATGACAGACAAATACAGAGGATAAGAGAAAAATTCGTACTTTTATGACATGAATGAAATTGAAAAAAACATTGAAATCATTCGCGATTTATGCCTTAGACATAAAGTGTACAAACTATTCGTCTTTGGATCAGTACTCACCAAAAAATTTAAAAAGGACAGTGATATTGACCTTCTCGTTGACTTTAAGGATGTTGACCTATATGAATATGCAGACAATTATTTTGATCTGAAAGACGCTTTGGAAAACATATTTAACCGTAATGTTGATCTACTTGAAGATAAGGCCATAAAAAATCCATACTTACGTCAATCAATTGACTCCTCAAAACAACTAATCTATGGATCTTGAAATAAAAACATGGCTCTATGATATCCTCCAATCAATTAATGAGGTAGAAAGTTACTTTACAGACAGGCCTCAAAAATTTGAGGAATATATTTCTGATTTAAGAACAAAAAGGGCGGTTGAAAGAAATATAGAAATCATTGGGGAAGCTGTGAATAGAATCTTAAAGAGAGATTTAAACTTCCAGATTAATAATGCCCAAAAAATAATAGGTACCAGAAACAGGATAGCTCATACTTATGATAAAATTACTGATGACTTGATCTGGAGTATAATCATAAATAATCTTCCTAAACTAAAGAAAGAAGTCGAGGATCTATTAAAACAATAAAACGGCTTCGTCTATCACTGACGGTGCTATGAAAAGCACTGCCCCGGGTTAACAACGGTAAAGAATATTCTTCTCCTATAAACTTCTTAAAAAAATCCTGTATCGTGACAGTTTACCGGTTCCGATCAAACCTTAAGAAAAGTTAAAATCTTTCTTGGGATGAATTCGGGAATTAACTATTTTTAATGTCAGAAAAACATATTTGTCAGAAAATATGTGTGTAGCCGATTTCGGATTCCTATATGTTACAGGCAGTTTAGCAACGATATGGATAAATTTAACCAATGATGTAAGTTTTTGTCATGTACTTATAAATTTTATTTAATTTCCGATGAATCACATTATAATCGGACTTTTATTGTTAACCATAAGTAATTCTTATGTTAATAATTCTGAACAGGTTTCAGAGAAAGTATATTTGCATATCGACCGGGTTAGTTATACCTCGGGAGATGATATATGGTTTAAAGCCTACGTTGTTGATCCTTCAACCAACAAACTTTCAATAAACACCAACAAACTCTATGTTGAGCTTATTGCACCGGATGCAAGTATCATCCGGAAACGGACAGTCAGGATCGAAAACGGGTCCGGACACGGAGATTTCCAACTGAACGATTCTATTCCTTCGGAAGGTACCGAATAAGAGCCTACACTAATTTCATGAGAAACTATGATGAACATTTCTTTTTCCTTAAAGAAATCACCATTATAAGCCCTTATGATGAAGTAGAGGGACTGAACAAGACAATAAAGCCTATTGACAATAAGATAGATGTCAGATTCTTCCCTGAGGGAGGATCACTTGTTGATAATGTCACTTCCCGAATAGCGTTCAAAGCTGTAAATGCTCTGGGCAAAGGATCTGATGTCACACTTAAACTATATTCCCCTTCAGGAGAACAGATAGCCATATTTAACAGCATTCACAAAGGAATGGGATATTTCAATATTCAACCCGGCTTCGGAAATTCTTATTACGCAGTTTTACAAAGTGGTGATTCTACAGAAACAAGAGCCTCATTACCACAAAGTTTCCCGACAGGTTTAGTTACCCGGACACTCATAAATAAGGACAAAGACCTGATCCTGACAGTAAGTACGAATGAAGCCACACTTCCATTGCTTAACGGCGTTGATCTTTCTGTTAACATCTCTTCAAGGAACCTGATTAATAAACTAAGCAAAATCAGAATCAACTCTCTTGTAAACCATTTTTTAATTCCACTTGACAGCATACCTGATGGTATAATAAGAGTGACATTATCCGGAGCAGAGGGACTGCCTCTTTGCGAAAGGCTTGTTTTTCTTCAGAAAAATGGCGATGTCAAGCTTAATATTTCTCCTGAGAAAAAAGTTTATAAACCCCGTGAGAAAATAACTGCAGAAATATCACTTTCGGGCGATTCGACTTTCACAGGAACAGGTGAATTCTCATTTTCAGCCGCCGAAGAGCAATTCACTGACAATTCTTCTCCATGGCCCGCTTCCATCGCATCGTGGTTTCTGCTTGAATCAGATGTTCGCGGGAGGGTTGAAGAACCTTCCTATTATTTTGATCCGGATAATAAGAACAGACTTAGGGATCTCGATATACTCCTTATGACTCAGGGATGGCGGGACTTCAGGTGGAAATATGATTCATTGTCCACATTCAGTCGAGAAGCTGGTTTTACAATTTCCGGGAAGGTTAAAAGAATTGTAAATAACAATCCGGTAGAAGGTGCAAAGGTAAGTCTTGGCCTTTTTTCAGATTATTCCAAAGAGTTCTTATCTGCAAATACTGATACGGAGGGTTCATTCAGGTTTGAGGATCTCATTATTAATGGATTAACAGAAGCAACCTTGTCATCTACAGATAAATATGATAAGGCACAGGGAAGAATTTCTGTCGATCCTGTGAAATATGAGCCACCTCCTATTGAAGAAATTAATGCCGATACAATTGAATTATCCCTTAATACAAAAGATTACTCTTCTCTGCAGCAGGAAGCAACTTTCAGGCTCAACAATCTAAAGAAGTACAAACTTAGTGATACCCTGAACATTGGTGAAGTAACCATTACTGCAAAAAGAGCTGAAACGGCTCAGGAAGTAAGAGTTAAGGAGAGTAGGAGCGTTTATTCTACTCCTGACAAGGAACTCAAGGTTTCTGAGAATGCGGAAAACTTCACCGGAGATGTTTTTAATTTCATATCAGGCAAGATTGCCGGAGTCAGTGTTATAAGGGGCCAGGATCCATGCAGCATAATTTACCCGGATGATGCTGATGTATTTATTCGTGGCCAGTTTATCCTGGAAACGAAGAGATGTGATTATGGGAAAACTATTATTTTAAAACGAGGGGCTTTAGTTCTTCTTGACGGATTTGAGGTAATTCCGGATAATCTGGCAAGTGTACTTGCTCTGCCAATGAATATAATTGACAGGATAGATGTTCTGAATTCATCATCACTTTATGGAATGCGGGGCGCGAACGGGGTACTGAATATCATTACTAAGACAGGAATAAGAAGGGCATCTGAAAAACCTTCACCGAATTATATCCACACTGTTGTGAACGGATATGATATACCAAGGATCTTCTATTCTCCAAACTATGAAAACAAAATGGAACAGACTTTCCTTCCAGACTACCGGTCGACCATTTTCTGGGAACCAGACATAATAATAGAGAAAAACAGCAAACCAACGCTTCACTATTTTAATGCAGACAATCCGGCAAAAATCAGTATTGTGGTTGAAAGTATTACTCAGGAGGGAATTCCTCTATCCGGAAAAACCAACTATGTAGTTGAATAAGCCCGGCATGCAGCGCGGGGTGAAGCATGATGGTTGAGAAGTTTGTAAAAAATCAAAAGAGCAGGGTATTTATAAAGAAACTGCCTGATCAGGTGGATAACATGGAATTCTTTAATGATCTCGTGGCAAAAATTCTGAAGTAAGTTCAGTTGGTTAGAGCAATCCCGAAGTTTCGGGATTAATCCTCAAAACTCACTCTCACACTCACACTTTCTTAATTCTTATGGTTTTTTGTTTTCACACCAGAATAACCCCAGGATTTGGAAAGAAACTATTATCTTGCGATCTAAGAACTGATTGAATGAGGTATTTTTGGGTTTCATACATTCTATCCATTGGTCTCATTCTGGCTTCATGTGAGATTAATAATCAGGAATCAGAACCTATAACTGATAAGGATTCCATTCCGGTTATCAGACCTGATCCCGAATACTTCTTCAAGATTGGCAACAATCTTTATTACAGATACAGCGATATTGAATTATATGATTCTTCTACTCACATCCTTTACTTCAAAGCCAATCATCCTGAATTTGAGAAATACTCCCAGTCATATTTTTCTGTCATTGTAAATTGTGATACAGTTTACAAGGGAGATTTCTGGCCGATGTTCCGCTCAGATGCTCCTCAAAGGGTAATAATTGAGACTTACCCCTTCTGGCTCCAGAATTATGCACTCTGGATTGAAAACGATCGCAATATTAAACCCGATCTGAGGAATGCACCGGCAATAATCGAAGCTTTGAAGGAACATAACCTGCTGCATTCAGGTCTTCTTATCGAAATCAAGAATCTGGAAATAACAAGCACCCAGGCTGCATTTTCATTTTCAGTCACGAACAAGGACCAGTCAGCACTCTGGATAATGGATCCGGACAAGATGGGTATAAACCTTTTTCATTATTTCACAAATGGATTAGTACTCAAAAAAGAGAATAGTCCATATATCTATATCAAGGTTCCTTATGAATCTCCGTCATCCTATAATACATGGAAAATTGAATGGCTTACAAAACTGAACTCAGGAGAGGCAAAAACATTCAACTTTACCCATCCATTGTCATCTTCCATTGCTCCCGGTGAATATACAGTAACATTCCTCTTTCCGGGATTTCTTTCTCAGATTGATAAAGACAAACTGGTACAGGATAATGCAAGGATCTGGCTTGGAAAAATCAGATCATCGGTCTGGATTTCACTCTGATAATCACCTTTCAAAAAAAAATGGATATCTGTATTCAGGAGAGTGGATTTTACCGTGACTAACAAGGGTCTGAGATATCTCAATTCCCAATTGGATACCCACAAAGAATAATTCTTTGGCTCAGATTTAAGAGTTAAATTTTACCACTCCAGTTTGGTTCTGATAAGAAAATGATACATCAAAAATCTTTCACCCGGTTGCAACTTTCCGCAGTCTGGGGAGCAAGAAAAAAGAGTGAGAGTGAGAGCGAGAGCGAGCACTCTCATTCTTTTTTCCTCAAAACTCACACTCACACTCACACTTTTCTCTTACAGGTCCTCCCAAACAGCGAGAGCAAGCACTCTAATTCTTTTCTATTTTTCGACCCTTGTAAAACCCTGGCAATCTTGAACAAAACTTGTATGGGTTCCGTAAAGGGGATGGTTGCAACTTTTCCTTTTTCAAAACGAGTATTTCTGAAAAGATGCAACCAAGGATTTTCCGTTTTGTCTGGCCATCAGCCGCTTTGTAATACCCAGTTAGGTTCTCCAACATCGGGACTGTTTTTGGGCAATCAGCAAAGTTCATACACCGTCATTCCGGGTCCCGTCTGATCTGGATAGAAACCAGCCAAAAGGGTACAGTCATTCCGAGACCCGGGAGCCCGAGTTGCAAAATACGCCAGGTGACCACCGTATTTGAGAATCCCGGGCGCCCGGGGCGAAGGAATCCTGTCCCCCGAAACAAATCCTGCTTAGAGGCCCTCATCATCAGGTAGAATCGATTTTCTGATTACCTGGCGGTCAGGAACTAAGATCCCGGATCGGGTTCTTCCCGATCCGGGATGACGTCATCGATTTGCATCTTCTGAATCAGCAAGCCGCATACCCTGCTTCACCCGCCGAAACCTTGGTGAAGGTGGGAACCTTGTATCACAAACAATATCAGAACCATTTTTTTAGAAAAGCTAAAATTGTTTTTGAATGAATTCGAGGATTGACTATTTTTAATGTCGGGAAAGCATATTAGTCTGATGAGATATAAGTATAATATTAAAACAGAAGAACTTTGGCATACTTATTATAATTATAAAAGAATCCAGTTATTAAAAAGAGGACCTAAGAAGAAGATCATTTTTTAACCCTATTTGGTAGAATAAATATTTTCATCATTGTCACTTTCTCTATTTAAGAATCGATTGGGATCCAATATTAAACAAGTATTGAACTTATGAAACCCACATGTATCAAATACACAAACACGTATGTATATAATATTCANNTAAAAATTATATACTGATGAAAACAAAAAGATCCATTATCCCATTATTCTATTTGTTATTTTTCCAAATACTAATTCTGACAAACTGTAAAAACGACAGGAGTCCACAGTACTCGGGGTACTTAATAGATTTACGTAATCCAATCTTGAGTATAAAATCAGTGCCTCTGAGTGCCATAGGTTCCAGCATACAATATATCTCTTTGGAGACTAATTCAGCTTCACTACTTAAAACAATACTGCATATTGAATTATGTGATTCAATCATTTTTGTTTGCGACAATGATAAACTCCTTAAGTTTGACACGGCTGGAAGGTTTATTAAACAGATTGGTATTAAGGGCAGAGGCCCCGGGGAATATCCATCGATATATGATTTTTCAGTTGATAAGACTAATCAGCTTATATATATAGCAGCATCAAGAATCAAAGAGACACTGATTTTTGATTTTGATGGAAATTTCATAAAGTCTTATAAAGTTCCTTATATCCAGATACAAATTTTAGTTTATGAAATGAATTATATTCTGTATAGGAATCCTTTTCCAGATCCAGATGCAAAATTTAACTGGTACATTACTGATTCTGACGGCAAAATATTAACAAAATTCCGGAGTTTCCCGGGGAAAGACAGCAGGTCAAAAATGATAGGACAAAGCACAAGTCCAATGTACCTTTTTGATGGCAAGGTCCATTTTATGGAGTATGGTATAGATACTTTATATCTATTAAATAGATCAGCAAAGGAACCGTATGCAATATTCGACTTGGGGGATTTAAAGATGGATCCTTATCCGGTTGATTTTGATACAGATGCATTAAAAGACAAAATCTGGGTTTACAAAATATTCGAAGACAGGAACAATCTCTATCTGAAAGTAAGTAAGGGCTGGACAAGTACATTCTACCACTGTATTTACAGTAAAAAAGAATCAGAAACAATCACCCTTAAGGAAAACGGTTTTATAAATGATCTTGACGGGGGACCAATTTTTTGGCCTCAATTTATAACAAGTGACACTATTCTTGTTAGTTATATTGATGCCTACCAATTCTTAAATTACCTCAATAAGAAATCAGATGACAGTACTGAAAGTACTAATAATGAAGAATCTGGTCAATTAAAAACTTTGAAAAAACAGTTAACTGAGACATCAAATCCAGTTATTATGATAGTAAAATGAAATTGAATGAGTCGATTCCCTTTTTATAAACAATTAGATTCAATGGACTGCGGCCCAAGATGCCTTCGTATGGTTGCGAAACACTATGGGAAAACCTACTCCTAACTATCGGGGTATCCGGTGCTTGCCCCCGACCTTCGATCGGGGCAGGATCGGGTAAAACAACCTCCCCACATTTCCGGGCCGTTACAGTGCATTTTAGCCGATGAGAACAAATTTGTCAACGATGTTGTATCTTTGCATAAATGAATAAGAAGACTGAACATATAGCACACAGGATTAAGTTAAATATTTCTGAAATTGACCAAAATGCTCAGGTGATATTATATGGATCACGAGCAAGAGGTGATGCCAGAAAGGATTCTGACTGGGATATTCTTGTTCTGACTGATTATCCTGTGACATACCAGATTGAAAAATCATTTCGTGACCACCTTTATGACCTGGAGCTTGAAACAGGAGAAACTTTGTCTCTATTTGTTTATTCAAAAATAGACTGGAATACAAGGCATCATATAACTCCATATTTTCAAAGTGTTTCTTCACAAGGTATTCAGTTATGATTAGAGAAGAAAGGATTGAATACTCCAGACTAAGAATAGAATCAGCCTATAATACATTTGAAGCTGCAAAGGTTCTTGCTCAGAACGGATTTTGGAATTCAGCAATAAACAGATTATACTATGCTATATTCTACGCTGTTAATGCACTGTTAGTACTTAATGAAATTGATTCTCAAACACATTCAGGTATGAGAAACCAATTCTCCAAGTATTTCATAAAAACCGGAAAACTTGACAAAAAATATGGTAAACTTTTAGTTCAACTTTATGATTGGCGGCAACAAGGGGACTATGATAACCTAATTGACTTTTCTGAAGAAACAGTTAATCAGCTTTTTAAGCCAGTCAACGAAATGTTGGCTACTATTGATAATGAAATCAGAAACTCACTTTAATACGGACAATGCATAAGTTGTTTGTCACGGTTTTTACTTTTCCTGACTGCCTCAGGCAGGCAGGAAGGACTCCTGCACCCAAGACAAATTTGTAATGGCCGTTGAACCTGAACACGCGCGTCTGAAAGCAATTTACATCCTGTACCATGATGCCGTAGTTGACAGCAAGACGACGGGCGCCCGGATATCTGTACTGGCAAATTCCTTCAAAGTCTTCCGGCATTAACCGATCAAGTAATTGAAAAAATTCACGAAAATTTATCGATAAACGATAAGCAGGTTATTGATATTCGACAATTATTTTACCCAAAACGAT
>DNOQ01000600.1:0-5788 GCA_003501665.1 Bacteroidales bacterium
CAGCGGGAACTGATAAAAAAAGTATTTGGTGAATCAGAGAATGTAATAGAAGCCATTTTCATCTTATTGGATCTTATGAGCGAACATTTCAGAAAAATGAGCCCCGCGTTCAAGCTCGATATGGAAAAATATCACAATCATATTGTCAGGGCCCTGAGAGAAAATGACCAGATGCCATATAACATCGATAACGTCGAAATGATCAGGAGAGGAATTAAGGAAGGTGTTTTCCGGAATGACATTGATATTGAAGTAACAAATAATTGCATATACGAAGTAATGAAGATGTCGGCTGAAAAAGACACAATAGGGAAGGGCAGACTTGATAAGGAAGTATTGATAAGGGATTTTTATCTGAATTATTTAAGGGGTATCAGCACACAAAAGGGTTTAAGTCTTATCGATTTCTATGATAAAAAAGCAAATTTAAAAACCAGCGGATAGTCTGAAGGAAAAATCAATTTAATATGAAGAGGATTTTATTTACAGCAGTTGCACTCCTGATAGTATCAGGGACTGTGATCAATGGTCAGGGAAGTTCGGGAGAGCTTAAGCTTTCGGTTAAAGAAGCGCAGGAATATGCAGTGATGAATAATAAAATGGTTCTCACTGCCCGGTCGGATGTACAGGCTTCAAGGGCAGCGATTTGGGAAATTATATCGGCTGCTCTTCCACAGGTAAGCGCAAACGGTTCATTTATGGATAATCTGAAACTTATGACCACCCTGTTGCCGGGTGAATTTTTCGGACAGCCGGGGGAAAAAATTCCCGTTACATTTGGTTCCCAGTTCAATTCAAGCGGATCGGTTGAAGCGAGCCTGCTTCTCTTCAATGCTCCGTTATATATTGGTATTGAGACCGCCAGGCTTGCAGGGAAACTGAGCGAGGAGAATCTGCTAAGATCGGAACTTGATACTAAGGAATCGGTCAGCTCTGCTTATTTTCTGATCCTGGTATCGGAAAAATCGCTGGAATTGCTTAATGCCAATATTGCAGACCTGAATGAGACCCTGAGATCAACCAGGGCAATGTACCAGGTCGGTATGGCTGAAGCGACAGATGTGGACCAGATGGTATCAAATGTAACTATGGTTGAGAACAGCAGAAGTTCACTTGAGCGCACCATTGAGCTGAATTATAATCTGTTGCGCTTCCAGCTGGGAGTGCATCCATCAACCCGGATCGTACTTACCGAAACACTGGAGAGCCTGACCGACCAGATAAATGTTGAAGCCCTGTTATCCCAGGATTTCGATCATACCCGTAATGTTGATTACAGACTTGTTGAAGGACAGGAGATGATATCATCACTTGCACTGAAATCTCAGCAGGCTTCTGTACTACCGACTATTGCAGGGTTCTATAACTATGGGACCAACGGGATGGGTGATAAATTATCCGATCTGCGATGGTTCCAGAATTCAGTGGTGGGGGTACAGGTATCGGTTCCGGTTTTTGCAAGCGGTCAGAGATATGCACAGATAAAAAAAGCACGTATCAATCTTGAAAAGGCAAAGACAACAAAGGAAATGGTTACCGAACAGCTGCTGTTACAGGAAAAGCAGCTGAGGTACAATCTTGTCAATGCCAATCTTCAGTATAACAGCCAGCTCGACAACATTGAGGTTGCGCAAAGGGTTTATAAAAGTGTCGAAAACAAATATAAGCAGGGGATGGCATCAAGTCTCGAACTTACACAGGCAAACAGCCAGTTCCTTCAGGCCGAAAACAATTACGTTTCAGCCCTGCTGAATCTCCTGCAGACAAAGGTCGCACTGGATAAACTGCTGAATAATCTTTAATCAAAATGAAATTCAAATAATAAACATAATGAACTACTTAAGAACAATTTCGGTAATAATGATATGTGGTCTGATCATTTCAGCCTGTTCATCAAGGAAAGCAAATGAATCGGGAAATGCTTCTGCAGGTCAGGCCGGTATGGAAAAAGCCCCGATACCTGTTAAAGTGATGATTCTTGAAAAAACCAGGATAGCAAGGACAATAGATTATACGGCTACCGTATTGCCTTATGAAGAAGTGAATATGGCGCCATCCACACCCGGAAGGATAGACAGGATATATGTTGAAACAGGCGACAGGGTTGTAAAAGGGCAGGAACTGTTCCTCATGGACCGTACCCAGCTTTACCAGCAAAGAGTACAGCTTGCCAGTGTTGTAAAGGACCTTTCAAGACTGGATACACTTCTCAGGACGGGAAGTGTTACAGAGCAGCAATACGATCAGATGAAAACACAATATGATGTGCTCAAAACCAATGTTGATTTT
The DNA here is from genome assembly GCA_003501665.1 of Bacteroidales bacterium. Taxonomy (GTDB): domain Bacteria; phylum Bacteroidota; class Bacteroidia; order Bacteroidales; family VadinHA17; genus LD21. The sequence continues at coordinate 2,290 of DNOQ01000600.1, forward strand.
ATGGAACAAAATACTTTGCTGAGAGCACCTTTTACCGGGATAATTACGGGAAAATACTTTGAGGATGGAGAAATGTATTCGGGTACCCCCACAACACAATCCGGCAGGTCAGCAATTGTTACCGTAATGCAGGTTAATCCGCTTAAAGTGAATGTGGCTGTCTCGGAACAGTATTACCCTTTGATTAAAAACGGTATGCAAGCAATCATTACAGCCGATGTCTATCCGGGTGAAGTATTCGCGGGAAAGGTCTTCCGGAAAGCTCCCACTGTAAATTCCGTCACAAGATCATTTATTACGGAAATAGAACTTCCAAACAGGAATGAGATGCTGAAACCGGGGATGTTCGTCAGGGTTTCGATGAATCTGGGTGAAGTTGAGACATTTGTTGTTCCGGCTTCCGCGGTATTACTACAGGAAGGTACGAATATACGGTATGTTTTTGTTGAAGATCAGAGTATTGCTAAACGTACAGAGGTTCAGATAGGTAAAAGATTTGATGATATGCTCGAAATAATTTCGGATAATCTCAGGGAAGGGGAAAAGCTTGTCACGGAAGGGCAGGCACGACTTTTAACCGGGGATAAAATTGGTTTGGTTAATTAGTTTTAAGATTTTTCAATTTAAATAATATGAGTATATACAGTTCTTCTGTAAAACGACCTGTAACCACCATCCTGATATTTGCAGCTCTTATGGTTATAGGGCTTTATTCTCTTACCAGGCTGCCGGTGGATCTCTATCCTGAAATTGAACTGCCATTCGTAACAGTTCTTACAACCTATCCCGGAGCAAGTGCATCGGATATTGAAAGTAATGTTACCCGTCCCCTTGAGGATGGTCTGAATTCGGTAAGTAACCTTAAAGAGCTTACTTCAACATCGAGTGACGGATTATCGGTAATATTCCTCAATTTCGAGTATGGATCAAATCTCGATGAAGCCATGAATGATATACGCAGTAACCTGAATTTTGTCTCAAGGCGGCTGCCGGAAGGATCCGAAGATCCCACAATCATCAAATTCAATTCGAGCATGATGCCGATAATCTTTTATGCCATTACAGCCAGTGAAAGCTATTCAGGCCTTGAAAAGATCCTTGATGAAAAGATCGTTAATCCGCTCAACAGGATTGAGGGTGTGGGAAATGTTGCCCTGACAGGGGTTCCCGGCAGAAAGATATACGTGGATGTTGATCCCAGAAAAATGGAGGCATACAATCTTACCATCGAACAGATTGGCGGTATTCTCAGAGCAGAAAACATGAACATGCCTGCCGGTTATCTGGAAATGGGACAGACAGATTATCCTCTGAGGATCCAGGGGGAGTTCCCGGAGAGCGATGTCCTGAAAAATTTAGTTATAAGTAATTTTAATGGTAATACAGTCTATATCAGGGATATAGCTGAAGTTCGTGATACTATCAGGGAATCGAAGCTTGATACAAAGATCAATGGAGTCAAGGGAATGGGGCTGTTTGTTCAGAAACAGTCGGGAGGTAATACTGTTAAGGTTACCCGCGAAATTGAGAAAACACTTGAAGGTCTGGTGAAAGATCTTCCTCCTGATGTGAAAATTGAACAACTCTTCTCAAGTGCTTCCTTTATAAAGGATTCTATAAATAACCTGACTGAAACGCTTATGTATGCAGCAATATTTGTCGTCCTGGTGGTACTCTTTTTTCTTGGCAGATGGCGGGCAACATTTATTGTAATACTTACAATTCCCGTCTCACTCATTGTTGCATTTATATATCTCTTTATTTCAGATGCATCAATTAATATTATCTCCCTTGTGTCACTTTCAATTGCCATCGGTATGGTGGTTGATGATGCAATAGTTGTACTTGAAAATATCACAAAACATATCGAAAGAGGAAGCCGGCCAAGGGAAGCTGCCATTTATGCAACCAATGAAGTATGGCTTGCAGTGATCGTAACCACGCTCACGGTTGTAGCTGTATTTTTCCCGCTTACATTTGTTGAAGGCCTCACAGGAGTACTTTTCAAGCAGCTTGGACTCAGTGTTACGGTAACAATTATTACTTCTACAATTGCAGCGCTGACTCTTACCCCTGCCCTGAGTGCACAATTGTTGAAATACAGGCCAATCAGAAAAGATGCTCCATTTTTTACTTATGACGGCAGTATCAGATTAGGGCTTGATAAATTTGACAGGTTCTATGAAAAGACACTCAGCTGGGCGCTGCATCATAAGACATTTGTATCAATTCTGTCAATCATTGTCTTTGTAATTTCAATGGCGCTTTTTACCATGATTGACACTGAATTCTTCCCCCAGGCTGATGAATCGGCAATATATGCAGATATTGAACTTCAGACAGGGACGAGGGTAGAGAACACAATACGAATAGCAGATATGCTCGACAGCCTGGTTAAAGTAAAATACCCTGAAGTAGAAATCATATCAACGTCAACAGGTTATGATGATCAGGGAGGCTGGGCTTCCATGTTCAGGGCCGGAGGAACCCATACTATTGATTATACTTTTAGTCTGGTTCCAATAGAAAAGCGAACAAGAAGCGTATGGGATATTTCTGAAGAAATGAGAACTGATTTTGCAGGATTTCCCGAGATAATAGATTTTCAGGTTACCACGAGTCAGAATATGGGTTCTTTCGGAGGGAATGCTGTTGACGTGGAGGTTTACGGATATGATATCACAGCTTCAAATATTGTAGCCAGGGAGCTGGCAGAAAAGATTAAAAACATACCCGGGACAAAAGATGTAGTTATCAGCCGTGATAAGTCAAAACCTGAACTTCAGATAATATTTGACCAGGAAAAAATGAGTGCCAACGGCCTTAACACATCATTGGCGGCAGCTGCTGTCAGAAACAGAGTTGATGGACTTATTGCCACTCAATTAAGGCAGTCAGGGGATGAATATGATGTAATCGTGCGATTTAAAGAAAGTTCAAGGAGTACACTTACAGATATCGAAAATATAGCCATTGCCAATAGCCAGGGCCAGCTGATCAGACTGGGTGAGATAGCCCGTATTCAGGAAAGCTGGGCCCCTCCAAGCATCGAACGGAAACGAAAGGAGAGGATTGTAAGGGTTTCCTTTACTCCTTTTAAAAGATCACTCACGGATATTCAGATGGATCTGCGAAAAGCAATAAATGAGACTCCTAAACCGGCGGGAATTATGGTTCAGATCTCAGGTGCAATAGAGGAGCAGATGGAAGCATTTATGGATCTTGCAGTGTTGATAGTAGTCAGCCTTATCCTGGTCTACCTGGTTATGGCATCACAGTTTGAGTCACTTAAAATGCCTTTCATAATAATGTTTTCCATACCGTTTGCATTTTCAGGTGTCGCAATAGCTCTGTTCTTCACTAAAACAACCCTTAGCGTCATATCCGGAATAGGTGCGGTATTACTCATAGGTATCGTTGTAAAAAATGCTATTGTACTTGTTGATTTTATCAACCTGATGCGCGAAAGAGGTAATGAATTATATAAGGCAATATTAAT
>DNOQ01000600.1:5934-9837 GCA_003501665.1 Bacteroidales bacterium
CTGCAGTCTATTCAGAATTTGATTTTATTGACGGGAACGAGGGAAATGGAAACTAAAACAAAAGACTATGAAGCCTTCATTATTTGACAATCACAAACGGGATGAAAATAATTAAGGACATTAATTACTACTTCAAAGTTACCCCCTTTCCCGTTTCCCCCAGGGGGGAAAAGCTGCGTAAAAGCCTAGCCCCCTGGGGGAAGGTTGGGATGGGGGTAATAATTATAAAATAGAGACAGAAACAGTAAACAGTAAACAGTAAACAGTAAACAGACATTAAGCTACTTATAAAATTAGTTTCGAATGAAAGCAATAATGATAATATATAATCAGACTCATACCGAAAAGGTTGAATACCTGCTTGATAAATTGGAAATAAAAGGATATACACTCTGGGAAAATGTTCAGGGAAGAGGTAGCAATACGGGCGTGCCCCATCTGGGAACCCACACATGGCCCGAGATCAATAAAAGCGTTCTCATCATTGTCGATGATGATAAAGTTGATAATGTATTGAACAATGTTAAAAGGATCGACGCTGTTAACGAAGAAGTGGGGATCAGGGCATTTGTCTGGGATATACTGAAGACGGTCTGAAATTATTAACTCACCGCGATAGTTCATGGTGAGCATATTTATTTTTATGAGGCTGATAAATATTATCAGCTTCGTTGTTTGTTAAAATTCAGCGAAAAACGGCCCATTTTCAAAAAAAAAACATATATTAGGACTTTATTTTTAACCTGATTGAACTAACCTTAAAAATCTAACTGCCTATGAAACATTACTTATGACCATTATTTTGTTAATTATGGTCATTTCACAAATTTATTAACCTGATCTGATCAGATTCCATGATCGGGAATCTGAAGAAAATTTTATTTATCAAATCTTAAATTATGGAAAAAAACTATCTGTTACCACAAACATTATTATATGATGTTTGGAAGAAGAAACTATTGCATTTCATGGGAAGGATTCTAATTCCCGTGATGTTACTGTGCTGGAGTCTTCCCGCAGGTATTGTTTATGGGGATGATCTTCAGCAGATCCAGGTAAGTGGAACAATCGTTGATGAAAACGGAGTTCCGCTGCCAGGTGTTAATGTTGTTGTGAAAGGGACAACCATTGGTATTACAACCGACATAAACGGCAGGTTCACTTTGACCGTGCCGGACCGTAATGCCACTCTGGTTGCATCCTTTATAGGATACATTACTCAGGAGATACCAGTTGCCGGTCGTAATGTGGTTGATATAAGTCTGGCCTCTGAGGCGCTGTCTCTCGAAGAAGTTGTGGTGGTAGGTTATGGTACCCAGAAAAAAGTGAATGTTATCGGTTCGGTGACCACAGTCTCAACCGCAGAGATCACTGCATCACCTACCAACACCGTATCCCAGTCTCTTGGCGGCCGTTTGCCAGGTCTGGTTGTACAGCAGACAACAGGGGAACCGGGACGTGATGATGCCGATCTTCTCATCAGAGGACAAAACACTCTTGGAAATAACTCCGTACTGATCGTTGTTGACGGGATACCCGAACGCGACATGAACTCAATTGAACCGGGAGATATAGAAAGCCTGACTGTTCTGAAAGATGCTTCGGCAGGGATCTATGGTTCCCGGGCTGCCAACGGTGTAATTCTGATAACAACCAAAAGAGGTACGGAGGGAGCACCAAGGTTCGAGTATGATTTCCATCACGGCTGGGGACAACCGACTGTATTGCCCAAAATGACTGATGCCGCTACTTACGCTCAGATGATAAACGAGGTAAAAACCTACAGGGGGGAGGCTCTTACATATACCCCAGATGACATAGAGAAGTACAAATCAGGAGAATATCCATGGACTCATCCGAACAGCGACTGGTTCAGGGAGACCTTTAAGACATGGACAAATACAGGTCATCATACTTTCAGGGTGACAGGAGGTTCACCGACCTTAAGATATTTCGCATCCTTTGGTACACAGTCGGACAATGGTTCATATAAAAGAACCGCAACTACTTATAACAGGTACAACTTCAAGACCAATCTTGATGTACAGATCAATAAGAGTATAAGCCTCAACTTTGATGTTAACGCATCCGAGGAAGATATGACTTTCCCTACTAAAAGTACAAGTTCTATCTTCAGCGGATTGATAAGGAATTTTCCTAATTCACCTGCAGTCTGGCCAAACGGACTCTACGGGCCGGATATTGAGTATGGCGATCAGCCTCTGGCTGTTTCTACATTCGATGCCGGTTTTGACGATACAAAACATTACAGAATCAATCCCATGCTTACAGCAACTGTTAAATTTCCCTGGGTAAAGGGTCTTGTACTGACGGGTAATTATGCTTATGATATGTATTTCCAGGTGAGAAAGTATTTTGTCAAACCCGTAACTTTATACTTTCTGGATAAAGCCGGATATTTAGCTGCAGGCAATACCGGTAAAGAAGACGGATCGGCGTTTCTTACAGGGATACCAAGGGGGACTATAGCCGAACCAAGGCTGACAGACTATTATTACGATAGCAGAAGAATTACCAACAGTCTGAAATTAAGTTATGACAGATCGTTCGGAGTTCATACTATAAGTGCGTTTGCAGCTATTGAGAGCATGGATTACCTGAACAAAGGAATTCAGGGATACCGGAGGTATTTTATCTCCGACCAGTTGCCATATCTGAATGCCGGGGGTACAGATGAAATGAGTAATAATTCTAATCTTCAATCTACTACAGAAATTGCCCTTGATGCAAGGCTTAATTATTTCGGAAGGGCTACATACAACTATGCTGAAAAGTACCTTTTTGAATTCACGTTACGGCGTGACGGTTCACTGAGGTTCTCGAAAGATGCAGGCCGGTGGGGTATGTTCCCCAGCGTTCTTATGGGCTGGAGAATATCGAGCGAGGATTTCTGGAAAAACAATATCGCTTTCATGAATTATCTTAAGCTGAAAGCTTCATGGGGGCAGATGGGTAATGATGCAGTAAATGCATTCCAGTATCTTACACTTTACGGATTTAATACAGGTTTTATAGCCGGCTCATCCAAGAACTATGTTTCCGGCCTGGCCCAGTCAAGTGTGCCTAACCCGAATATTACATGGGAAGTTGCAAATATATTCAACGCCGGATTTGAGTCGCAGATGTTTTCAGGAAGAATAAGATGGGATGTGGATGCATTCTATCAGAGACGTACCAACATTCTGTGGAAACGCGATGCTTCGGTTCCTGATTTTACCGGAATTACTCTGCCTGACGAAAACTTCGGTATTGTTGACAGCAGAGGTATTGAAACATCACTGGGATACAATGACAGAGTTGGTAATTTCAGTTACGCAATAAATGGCAATTTTGCCTTTGCACGAAACAAGATAGTCGAATATGATGAACCGGCACGACCCGTGGAATGGCAAAGATATACAGGTCATCCTATCGGTGCCATACTCCAATATAATTGTATCGGGATCTTTGATGATGCAGATGATATGCCGGGTTACCCCCGTGTTTCTGATCCCTATGCAGCCCGTTCGGGAGGTGGCGGCGGTATCATTATCGAAGACTACAATAAAGATGGTAAGATCAATTCTGATGACAGGATAATGTATGATTATACCACAACTCCCGAGATTACTTATGGAGTAACAATAGCTTTGAGCTGGAAGAACTTTTCCCTGACCACTTTATTCCAGGGTGTCGGAAATACATGGTACAGGGCCGATTTCCCGATCATGGGAACATGGGGAAATTACTGGCAATATTATGCAGAGGACAGGTGGACCCCGGAAAATAAAACGGCTTCCAAACCGAGATCTTTTGAAAGGGTTGAAGATTACTGGAGAGGCGACTATCTGACAGACTTCGATTATTATAATCATGCTTTCCTCAGGTGGAAAAACCTTGAGG
>DNOQ01000164.1 GCA_003501665.1 Bacteroidales bacterium
GAGGGCATACTTAAAGCAAAGGAAGGCATATATACAGGATTTTATCCGAGGGAACTGATAATTTACAATACAGCTACCCGTTTTGGAGGTACATTATTCGGAATGGCACCTCTTCCCGGGGAGGAAGATGAATTCAGACTGGTCACCCGTGCGATTCACAGCCTGTTTCACAGATACCAGGATTCAGTTGGCTTATCTGTGTCTGGCTATAATACTGCAAATATGGATGAAAAAAATGCCAGGCTCTGGATAAAGCTTGAATGGAAAGCTTTACGTAAGGCTCTTGATTCAGAAGGTCCCGAGCAACAGGTGGCAATAAGGGATGCCCTTATCTTCAGGGGATCAAATCATGAATTATACCCGAATTTTACAAAGGATCAGATAAGATTTGAGAATTATGAAGGCCTCTCCACATTTACACATCTCATGCTTGCCACAAATTCGCCTGAGGAGTATAAAACCAGACTCCTGGAGAACCTCGACAGAATCTATTCTTTTCTCTCCTATGCAAGATCCTACGGGTCAATACATGGAGCTCTGTATGCAACTCTGTTATATAACAAAACATTCAATTTTAAAACAATACGGTCAGCCGATACTGACCTCGGTGAACTGGTAAGAGAGCTTTATGATATTACATTGCCTTCGGTTTGCCGTGATGTTGCCGGAAGCCTCGTATTTAATTATGATCTCGAAATAATAAAGGAAGAAGAAGCCAGAAGGGAAATGCAAATCAACCAGAGAATAGACAGGATCGTAAGCACTTTCACTGATAAACCGGTCGTTTATTTTGAATTGATAAGTCCCTATTTCGATTTTGAACCCGAAGACATAAGGCCACTGGGTTCACATGGGACTCTGTATGAAAAAATGCGTATTTCGGATAACTGGGGAAAACTGTCCGTTAACAAGGGAGGCTGCCTGGTCTCTGCCAATCTGAAATATCTTCGTATTACTTCAAAAGGAATCGAAGCAACCAGAAACCGGGTCGACGGTGAGGGATGGCATCTTATACTTAACAACGACTGGGAAATAGTTCAGGTGGAGCAGAATTATTTCGTCAGAAAACCGGTTCCCTGACAAAATCATATTAAAAACAACCCATCATTTCCCAAGTTCCTTCAGTCTCTCTTCCAGCATTATTATTTTTGATTCGGTATCTGCTTTCTTTTTCTTTTCAAGTTCCAGGACAGATTCCGGAGCATTTTGAATAAACAGCTCATTATTAAGCTTTTTCATCACCGAATCAAGAAAACCCCTGTAATAAATTAGATCTTCATCTATTTTAGCCATTTCCCCTTCGACATTCAATTTGCCCCCGGGCGGAATATAAAACTCAGTGGTACCTGTCATGAAAGAGGCTGTTCCCTCCTGCTTTGCATCAACCGGGATAACATCCGACAGGCTTCCAAGCTTTATAATCACCGGAAGAAATTGATTATCAATATTATTCTGACCGGAACGCATATAAAGAACGATTTTCTCTCTCGCCGGAATCTCCAGCTCTTTTCTTACCGAACGGATAGCTGTGACTGCCTCCTTTACAAAATCAAATGCTGCCGTCAGTTCCTTATTATATTTCCCCGATTCGGGCATCCTGCTTACCATTATACTCTCTCCCTCTTTCCGTTTGACAAGAAGCTGCCATATTTCTTCCGTAATGAACGGCATAAAAGGATGTATTATCCTCATAAGCTGATCAAAGAAAATGATAGTTGAATCAAGGGAAGCCTTGTCAACCGGTTTCCCGTATTCGGGTTTTATTATTTCGAGATACCAGCCTGAAAAATCATCCCAGAAGAGTTTATATGAAGCCATAAGCGCCTCGGATATTCGGAATCTCCTGAAATCCGCATCGATTTCGGCAATCCATTTTCTGAGTGTTTCTTCCATCCATTTTACAGCAGCTGCGGATGAAGCAGGTTGTTTAATTTTCTCATCAACACTCCATCCTTTTACCAGCCGGAATGCATTCCATATTTTATTGGCAAAATTTCTGCCCTGCTCAGTAAGTGAATCATCATACAGCAGATCATTACCAGCCGGAGAACACAATAGCATCCCGACCCTTACTCCGTCGGCTCCATATTTTTCAATCAGTTCGAGAGGTTCGGGAGAATTTCCCAGCGACTTTGACATTTTCCTTCTCTGCTGATCACGCACAAGGCCTGTAAGATAAACATTTCTGAAAGGTTTATCCCCCTGATAATGATAACCGGCCATTATCATCCTTGCAACCCAGAAAAAAAGTATTTCAGGGGCTGTAATCAGGTCATTGGTCGGATAATAATATTTCAGGTCACTGTTGTCAGGTTGATTTATGCCGTCAAATGAAGTTATAGGCCAGATCCAGGAAGAAAACCATGTATCGAGAACATCCTCATCCTGACGGAGATCAGTTTCTGTCAGTTTCCCGTTACCACTCCTCTCTCTTGCGAGGTCAAGCGCTTCCTTTTCATTCAGAGCCACAACAAATTCACCCTCAGTGTAATACCAGGCAGGTATTCTGTGCCCCCACCAGAGCTGCCTGCTGATACACCAGTCGTGAACATTTTCCATCCAGTGACGGTAAAGATTTTTATATTTAGAAGGATGCAGATGGATCTCTCCGTTCAATACCGAATCAAGTGCAGGACGGGAAATCTCTTTCATTTTAAGGAACCACTGGGTGGAAAGCTTGGGCTCAATAACCGCATGAGTCCTTTCGGAGCGGCCAACTTTGTTTTTATAAGGTACAATCTTTACGAGACATTCTCTTTTCTTTAATTCATTTTCTGCCAGATCTTTGGCTGCATACCGGTCGATTCCTTCAAATAATCCCGCATTCTTATTTATGGTCCCGTCATCATTGAATATATCTATTGAAGGGAGATTATATTTAAGCCCGATCTCATAGTCATTAATATCGTGTGCCGGAGTGATTTTAAGACAACCGGTTCCAAACTCCATATCAACATATTCATCAAAAATGAATGGCACCTCCCTGTTGACCATCGGGACTATCACTTTTTTGCCTTTCAGGTGTTTGTACCTTTCATCGTGAGGATTGGCACATACTGCAGTATCTCCGGGGATCGTTTCAGGTCGTGTTGTTGCAACTGTCACATAATCATTCCATCCGGCTATCTTGTACTTGACATAATATAGTTTTGACTGCTCTTCGGTAAAATAGACTTCCTCATCAGATACAGCCGTCCTTGCCTGCGGATCCCAGTTCACCATCCGTATACCACGATAAATGAGTCCCTTGTTATACAGGTCAACAAACACCTTTATCACTGACTCATATCTCTTATCATCCATAGTAAAGAGAGTCCTGTCCCAGTCACATGATGCTCCCAGCTTTTTAAGCTGCTCAAGGATTATACCCCCGTGTTTGTGTGTCCAGTCCCATGCATACGCGAGAAACTCTTCCCTGGTCAGGCTCTTTTTCTCTATTCCCCGGCTGCGGAGAAAAGCAACAACCTTTGCCTCTGTGGCAATGGACGCATGATCGGTCCCCGGAACCCAGCATGCATTTTTACCCGACATTCTGGCCCTGCGGATCAGGACATCCTGGATAGTGTTGTTCAGCATGTGTCCCATGTGCAGAACACCGGTCACATTGGGAGGAGGAATTACTATCGTATATGGTTCTCTTTCGTCCGGAACGCTTTTAAAGAGTCCCAGCTTCATCCAGTATTCGTACCACCTGCTTTCCGTTTTACCGGGTTCGTATCTCGAAGGTATCTCCATAAATAAGATTGTGAAAAGATGGGCTTATTGATCTGCAAAAATAAAAATTATTATCAAATCAAAGAAAATCCCNNCCTGCAGAAGAGTAATGCCATAAATACCGGATAAGATGCCATCAATATCATCAAGAGGAAGATCGATGCCTCCCTCTCCCATAAGGAAACTTGTTCCGTATGCCGAGGAAGCCAAAAGAAAGGGGATAAAGGTTTACCATCTGAATATAGGGCAGCCCGATATACCAACTCCCGAGACGGCTCTGAATGCCATAAGAAATATCGGACATAAGGTGATAGAATACAGTCACTCTGCCGGAAATGAATCTTATCGCCGAAAACTTGCAGGATATTACATTAAGACAGGTATAAATGTCGATTATAAAGAAATACTTATTACCACGGGAGGCTCGGAAGCAATCCTTTTCGCGTTTAATTCCTGTATCGACCCTGGTGAAGAAGTAATTATCCCTGAACCACTTTATGCAAATTATAACGGATTTGCGGCCTCCACAGGGATCAGGATCGTGACTGTCACATCCACAATCGGGAATGATTTTGCTTTACCCCCGGTAACAGAAATCGAAAAGAGGATAACAGCAAAAACCAGAGGCATATTGATCTGTAATCCGAACAATCCAACCGGATATCTTTATTCAAAGGATGAACTGATGCAGATAAGGGATATTGTAAAAAAGCATGATCTGTTCCTTTTCTGTGATGAAGCGTACCGTGAGTTCTGTTACGATGGCGCCGAACATTTTTCAGCAATGAATCTTGAAGGGATAGAGAACAATGTGATTCTGATCGATTCCGTATCGAAGCGTTACAGCGCATGCGGGATTCGTATAGGTGCGCTGGTAACCAGAAATAAAGATGTAATATCGGCAGCAATACGGTTTGCACAGGCGAGGCTCTCTCCTCCGGGGCTGGGTCAGATAGCTGCCGAAGCATCCATTGATACACCTCCTGCTTATTTTGAAGAGGTCACCAGGGAATATACTGCCCGCCGTAATTTTATGGTTGAAGCCCTTAACAGGATTCCGGGTGTCTATTGTCCAAAACCAAAAGGAGCATTCTACAGTGTGGTGAAACTTCCGGTTGATGATGCCGATAAATTTGCACAATGGCTTCTTGAAAAGTTTGAATATAATAATCAGACTGTTATGCTTGCTCCGGCTTCAGGATTTTATTCCACACCCGGACTTGGCCGGGATGAAGTAAGGATTGCATACGTGCTTAAAACAGAGGATCTCAGAAATGCATTTGAGACTCTCAGGGAGGCTCTGAAGGTTTATCCGGGTAAAACAAATTAGATTTTCTCTACGGATACAGCAGGTATTTCTCACGAATTTTCCCGAACCTGTCAAGACCTTCCTTCCATGTGGCACGTATTTCCACAGAGCTCATTCCCTGCTGAATCTGTTTCCTTAGTGTTGGTCCGGCAGCAAGAACATCAAAATAATTATTAAAGAATTTATCCTTTTCGGGATAATTATTATATGCATCAATAAGCCAGTCCAGGTTTATTTGCGGAGAAGGCACCAGCTTATCCTCTATTGCATTACGCAGGTCGATCCCATAACATTTTACTCCAAGATGAGGGGGATTTACCGATGCAGGAACACTTTCCGGTGTAAAACTGAATCCATTATCGGGAAATAACGGTGATCCGTAAACCTGGAAAGGGAAGGGAGTACCTCTCCCCAATGAAATTAATGTACCTTCAAAAAAACATAGTGACGGGTACAAATATACAGATGTCATGTTGGGAAGATTCGGAGAGGGCTTTACCGGAAGCTCATAAAGGCTCTGGTGTGAATAGTTTTTACATTTTATTACCGTCAGGTTGCATACCATACCTCCCGGCAGCCAGCTTTCACCGTTGATCATCTGCGCATATTCCCCGACTGTCATTCCGTGCATAACAGGTACCGGATGCATGCCCACAAATGAACGGTATGCTGTATCGGCAATATTACCGTCAAAATAGAATCCATTAGGATTTGGCCTGTCAAAAACAATACATTTCACATTATTTTCGGCACATGCCTCCATAACATAGTGAAGCGTCGAAATGTAAGTATAAAAGCGAGCCCCCACATCCTGAATATCATAGATAACCGCATCTATTCCATTGAGATCCTCAGATGCCGGTTTCCGGCGGACTCCGTACAGACTTCTGACGGGGATACCGGTGGCGGCATCTGTCCCGTCATTAATCTCTGCTCCGTCCGATGCCAGTTCCCTGTAACCATGCTCGGGAGTAAAGATAATTCTGATATCAATCCCTTTTCCAAGAAGATATTCAACAAGATATTCCTTTCCTGCCATTGAGGTCTGGTTTGCCACAACGGCAATTTTGCTGCCTTTAATCAAATTCATATATTCATCCGGCAGTTCAGCTGCAGGAACAGGATTGTCTTTACTGCCCCGGCATCCCAGGGTATAAACCGCGATCAGAAATAATATAAATATACTTTTCATCGGATATTATTAAAACCATAAATCTACGAATTATTTCCCTTTGTGGAAATCTGTATTAATCTCTGGAAAAATCGGTGTTATAAAATATATTAAGGACTTTCACAGAGATACGCTGGAAAACGTTGAGAGACACGGAGAATTTGTTAATTTTGAAACCTGTTGAATATGAATTTACCGTATTTTATAGCACAGCGTCTTATCAAAGGCCGGCGCGAAGGCACATCCTTTTCACAGCCGATAAATATTATTGCCATAATCGGAATTGCAACGGGGCTGGCTGTTATGATAATTGCAGTGGCCATACTTACCGGGTTCAAGGAGCAGATAAGGGAAAAGATTATCGGATTTGGTTCCAATATACAGATAGTTAACTATGATTCAAATCTTTCATTTGAAACTGTACCAATACATGAAGGGCAGGAGTTTATCCCCAGGATCAAAAATCTACCCGGAATAAAACATGTTCAGGTTTTTGCCACAAAAGCCGGAATCATTAAAACTGACGAGGATATTCAGGGAGTTGTGCTTAAAGGTGTCGGCAGTGATTTTGACTGGAGTTATTTTAGCAGTAACCTGACTGAGGGATCTGTTTTCACTGTGACCGATACAACACGGACCGATGAAGTGATAATATCCAGAAAGATATCCGATATGCTCCGCCTCCGAACCGGTGATTCATTTGCCATGCATTTTGTACAGGATCCTCCCCGTATGCGTAAGTTCATAATAAGCGGTATTTATGAAACCAGCCTTGAAGAATTTGACAAGATGTATGTCTTTTGTGATATCGGACATATTAAAAGGCTCAACGGATGGGACGATGACCAGGTAAGCGGATTTGAGATATTTATAGATGATTTCGACAAGCTCAGTCAGATGACCCGGGCGGTAACAGATGCCATCGGTTACCAGCTTCTTCCGGATGATGAGAAGGTGAATGTTATAAGTATAAGTGAAAAATACCCTCAGATATTCGACTGGCTTAATTTTCAGGATATCAATGTTATAATAATAATCGTCCTGATGCTGATAGTTGCAGGATTCAATATGGTTTCAAATCTGCTTATCCTCATTCTTGAGAAAACCAATATGATCGGGATCCTCAAAGCACTTGGTTCACAGGATATTACCATCCGCAGAGTGTTTATCTACCAGGCGGCCTATCTCATAAGCAAAGGATTGTTCTGGGGAAATATTATCGGTATCGGTATTGCCCTGCTTCAGTTAAAGACAGGTATCATAACCCTTGATCCATCTTCTTATTATATCAAAACGGTCCCTGTCAATCTTCAGTTAAGTCACATAATTCTGCTTAATGCAGGGACGATGGCAGCCATACTTATAATGCTGCTCGTACCTTCCAAGCTGATCAGCAGGATCACGCCGGTAAAAGCCATTAAATTCGATTAGGAGGGCCGGATCAATCAGTTAATGTGAAGCCATTTCCCCGTAATTCCTGCCCGGTATTGATTGTCAGACGCATGACATTCTGGCCGGAAACAATATTCCTGTAATGTTCATAACGTTCAAGAACCTCACTTACATAATTAACTGATTCGGTTCCCCTGAAATATCCGTTTTTAACCACTGTATCCTTATAGTATAAGGGATCTGATTTCTTCAGGAGCCATACCGCAACATTATCATCCCATAAATGAGGATCCATGCCATTCTTCTCGGCAAGCTTCATTGCGTCAAGTATATGTCCCGGCCCTGCATTATATGATGCCAGGATGAATTTTGTCCTTTCCGATTCATCAGTGATCTTATTCTGGAACATTGCTGTAAGCCATTTAATATAATTGATCCCTGCTCTCATATTGTTTGAAGGTGAAGTTTTAACATCAATCCCGAATTTTAGTCCCGTAAGAGGCATCACCTGCATAAGTCCGTATGCACCGGCCCAGGATTCAACATCAGGATCAAAACGGGATTCCTGATATATAAGTGATGCAAGAAGCCTCCAGTCCCAGTTGATCTCTCCGCTGGCCCTTTTTATCATATCATCCCACGTTGAAATCTTCCCGGTTGAGAGTGAATAATAATCACTTTTAACTATATAATTCGACCTGCTGTTCCTGAAATATTTTGCGTAAACCGACAGATAACGGCGTGTTTCCTTATAAGTTGATATCCAATGATTAAGCTCGGCAAGCAAATCTGATGATTCCTGCTTTCTGAGTCCCCAGGCAATATTCTGCGGAAAACTTACAGGTGTGCTTATATCGATGTCGGGATAATAAGTTGAGTTGACCATTGCAATATTTTCATCGCAAACTGTAAACTCTATTTCGCCGTTAGCCACAAATCTGATCAGTTCCTCCGGCTCATACGGGACTTCGATGATATTGATTGTATCTCCTATTTCATCAGCCAGAGCTTTAAGACGGTCGAAATGTGCGGATTGTTTCTGTACAAAAATCGTCTTGTAAGCCAGTTCGAGCTGGTTTCGTACCAGTTGCCTGTTGAGGGCGTCCGCGGTCATTGATCTCCAGTTCCGGGGTTTTCGCTGTACAAGAACCTGACGTGATTGAATTATCGGAACAGTAAATAATATCTCCTTTTTCCTTGATGAATTGACCGTCAGTCCGCTGGCTATTAAATCGGCTTTCTCACTTTTCAGAAGGTCAAAAGCACGGTCGATATGACCTTCAGTAATGATCTCAAGATCCACTCCGATATGATTGGTAAATTCATTCAGCAGTTCATAATAGAACCCCATCGGCTCACCCTTATAAACAAAATAATTGGTTGAATTAATATCCATGACTGCAATCAGTTTACCTCTTTGCTTTATAAGTTCAAGATCGGAGGTAACAGTGCCGCGATAATTTTTTTCAGGGTGATTCTTACTGTCGCTGCAGGAAATTATTACTGCTGCCAGTATTGTTATAATAAAGGTTGTTTGTTTTCCCAATGATATTGCATTAGTTTGACAATTATTACAGACAAAAACGCCGCAAAGATAGTATAATTTTTTAATTATAAAATGTCCATGCGATACCATACCGTAACATTCTGTAATTCATAGGGTAAGATGGTATCATGAAATAATCGTAACCCAATAATCCCGAGGTAACATGGTCATACATCACAAAGATCCTTGTTCGCTTGAGTTTGAGATTAAGAAAGACATTGATAAAAGGATAATTTCCCGTTTTGAACTTCTCCTGTCTGAAAAACCGGCCGGTTGATGGCATCCAGGAATACGCATAATAAGGTGTATGATAGAGAAGATCTGCCCCGAGCTGAGTATTAAGCGCCCCATTTGTCTGTTTGAACCTGAACAGATGTTCGATATAACCGGCTGAACGTACAGAAACCAGCGGAAGGTCAAGAATTTCAGAATTACTGCTTACCTGTGCCAGGACGTCTGCTGCAATATGAAATTTCCATGCCCTGAAATCTTTCCGGGCCAGAAGAGATGCCACGGATAATCCTCCACCATGCTGGGAAGGAACCGCTTCGGTATTGAAATCGGTATAATTGTCTGTTATTGCATAATTGAATCTTAAATCCATGTTACGGTCGGGATAATTAAACCGTGTGCCGATATCGATCCGGAATTCCTTTTTCATGGTATTATTCCACTCAAAATGGTTGCTTCCCCACTGCTCGTACCATAAAGAAGGCTGTCTGTTTATGATCCCTCCGTTAATACTCCAGTTTGCTGTTCCTTTATTCCATCCGAATGATTTGATTATTTCTCCACTGAGGCTGAAGTCTCCGGCCCTGTATCCGGTAAGGAATAACTCCCCGTTGGCCGACCACCTGAATTTGTCTCCGATATCATTGAAAAGCCTTCCCACAACTGCATTATTTGACTTCCTCAGAGCCATTGTATCCGCCAGGAGGATATCATGTGTCGGGATTATCTGGCTGTAGCGGATAAGTTCATTTCTGATTCCGGCACCTCCGCCAATCCTGAATTTACGTTTTTCATCAGTTGTGAAATCAAATCTCAGGGTATTTTTTATTATCCTGTGTGCAAGGGAGTCGAAAGTGGAGGATTTGTTTATATATATTGAATCATAGAATCCCGACTGCGGATATTTATCTGCATAGCTTCTTTTGGTATTCTCATAAATAAAGACATGTGAAAATGTACCTTTAAGGCCTGAAAATCCCTGATCAATCTTAACCGAATCTTGCGGTTCGGTTTTCCGCCCGACAGTGAACCGCTGCACCAGAAGAATATTATTGTTCTTAAGGAAACTCTTTGCCGTGTTAAGGCCTCCGAGGTTGACCGGGACATCTCTTGTTTCGTATTGCCGGAGGTCTTCTTTATTTGATATACCTCCGTTTTCGTATGAAGTTATATTGTTAATTCCTGCCGAAAAGTAGAATTTATAAACCGGTGCGGTATAAGATGAAAAAAAAGTAAAATTCTTATCTTCTGCCCGCTGATAATTATACTGGCCCAGATTGTATATAATATCATATATAAGTCCGAAATTAAGATACCTGTTCACATTCTGCGAATGCCGGACCCTTAATGTTTGTTCAGAGGTTTCTCTTGGTCCGCCATTTGACCATACAAGTTCGGTGAAAGGCACCTGAGTATTCATAAACAGAGCTCTTCGCGGCACATACATTACCGGAAGATAATTTGCATACAGGAATTCATCGGGATCATTTATCCTGTCAAAAAAATTCAGCTGGTAAAATGGCAGCCCGTAATTCCCCAGAGTAGCATTAAGAGGTGAATATCTGTCGGTTATGCGGTAGCGATGGAAAAGTGAAAAAACTGTATCAAACGGGATTGAGACCTCTTCAGTGAAATCGTGGTTAAGATTCCATTGCCTGATTATTCTTGATTTTGCAGAGGACTGCGCGGCGGCAGAAATTCCGGGCAAAACAAAAATAAGCACTATTATCGCCAAATTTCTGATCATCTGCGCAAATATAGGAAATGTGAGCAGAAGTCAATCTACATTATCATTCAGATATGCATTGTTTTTGCGGATAACAGGGCCGTCGCTGTCATCGGAAGTAAGTGTAAACTGTGAAAGTTCATCGTCTGACGACTTGCCGGGAGAAGGTAAAGACATGTTACGTCTTATATAAGCCGGCACATCCTCAAATGCTTCAATATTTTCCTTCACTGTTTTACTGGAAATGCCCTCTTTCTGCATTATCTTTTGCATATGTTTCACTTTCCGTAACCGGAATTCAGGATTTTTCTGTCCTTCGTCATCATTTCCGGGATCTCTTTCTGCCTTTCCTTTATTACTGTTAATCGTTTCAATATTGAAATCGAGTACGCCCTGATATTCTTCTTCAAAATCGGAAATTATTGGCTTGAGGCTCTTTTCATGCACTTTGAAACTCTCTCCTGTTTTGTCTGCAATTTTATGTGGAGGTGATGCATAATTGCTGCCACCAAGTAATTCAACTGTTTTAGCCTTTTTGGGTTTAATTGGCTGGATCAGACTGTTAGCCTCAAATCCTGTAGCAATAACTATGATGCTTAAATTTTCGCCAAGATTTTCAACGGAGGAGAGTCCCCTGATTATCAGTGCATCGTCGGAAGCTACTGAATACATATAATCTGTTATTTCTCCCAGTTCATCCACAGTCAGTTCATTTTCCTCCTTCCCCGAAGAGATGTTAATAAGGATGCTTATAGCCCCGGTTATGTCGTTGGAATTAAGCAGGGGAGATGAAAGTGCATTTTCGATTGCGCAAATAGCCCTGTTCTCCCCTGCTGCAATTCCCATACCCATGACAGCGACTCCCGAATTTTTCATTACTGTTTCAACATCGGCAAAGTCGACATTGATATATCCTGTTACCGTAATTATCTCTGCAATGCCCTTTACAGCTGTGGCCAGAATATCATCAGCCTTCCCGAAGGCTGATGAAACTCCCAGATTACCATATATTTCCCTTAATTTTTCATTGTTTATAACAAGAAGAGAATCTACATGATCCTTAAGTGCGGCAATCCCTTCAATCGCGTAATTTATCCTGATTTTACCTTCTGATTTAAATGGCAAGGTTACAACTGCGATGGTAAGGTATCCGGCCTCTTTACAAGCTTTTGCAATTACAGGTATGGCGCCTGTACCGGTTCCTCCGCCCATCCCTGTTGTAAGGAAGACCATTCTGGTATTTCCTGAAAGTGCACTCATCACATCGTTGATGTTCTCCTCGGCAGCTTTCCTGCCTTTATCAGGCTGGCTTCCCGCGCCCATTCCTTCCGTAAGTGAAGCACCAAGCTGGATTTTTACCGGGACAGGGCTTTTGTCGAGTGACTGACGGTCGGTATTACAGACTATGAAGTTTACATCCTTAATACCTTTTTCATACATATGATTGACGGCATTGACCCCGCCGCCCCCTACTCCGACGACCTTGATTATTGATGATCTTTCGACAGGCAGATCGAAATTCATCAGATCGTCGGACACATTATTTAAAATCATTTTTTTATCCACGGTCTTAATATTTACACTTCAGGATTAATAGTTTCAGTTAATTGAGTTATCCTCAACCTCGAACATTTTCTGCATTATCATCTTTATCTTTTCCGTCAGGGAGGTTTTCGGTTCCCCCGGAACGTCGATGTGCCCATCAGTTGTAACTTCGGAAGGTTCATAAATACCGTCAGGATTATTCACAAATTCATTCCCCGGTGCAGCATTAAACGACTTCCTGTAAGTCTCCAGATATTCAAAACCGCGCAGGATGAGTCCAACACTTGTTGCATACATCGGCTGATTGATCTCATTCTTACCGGGACCGGCCAGGTGTTCGTTGGGGTATCCGATCCTTACATCCATCGCGGTTTTAAATTTCATCAGCTGGGAAAGATGCCTGAGCATGGCTCCTCCTCCGGTTATGACAATACCCGCAGCAAGTTTATCGGCATATCCGGAGTTTTGAATTTCAAAATTGATAAAATCAATTATCTCTTCCATCCTGCTCTGGATAATATATGCCAGGCTTTGGAAAGATATTTCCTTGGGTGTCCGTCCGCTGATTCCGGGAATGGCGACCACCTTATTATCAGGAGCTATATCTCCGAGAGCAGAACCATACTCTATCTTGAGCTGTTCCGCATGTCGGTGAAGTATGGCGCAACCTTCCTTTATATCATTCGTTACAACATTTCCGCCGAGAGGTATCACTGCCGTATGTCTGATTATGTTATCATAATAGACAGCCAGATCGGTTGTTCCGCCTCCGATATCAACAAGGACAACACCCGCTTCTTTTTCATCATCAGTGAGAACAGCATCCGACGAAGCAAGAGGTTCAAGTATCAGATCCTTTACGGTCATATTAGCCCGCCGGACACATTTTTCGATATTCTTGGCTGC
>DNOQ01000273.1 GCA_003501665.1 Bacteroidales bacterium
TCAGCGGAGGTGTGATCGGAATTATTCTGGGGATCATTATTTCAATTGTCATTAGTCTGGCAACTGACTGGAATCTGAGTATTTCAATCCCGTCAATAATTTATTCTTTTATTTTTTCATTAATGGTCGGAATGTTTTTTGGCGTCTATCCGGCAAGAAAAGCATCACTGCTCGATCCTATTGTTGCATTGAAGAATGAATAAATTCTTTTTTGCATTTTGACCCAGTTGTACTGCATAAATTTCGTTTACCCTGTTATCGGCCAGAAACTGGATTACCAGTTTGCTTGCACCTCCTGAGGTAGCTTTGTATGGGTTTTCCTTAAATGTTGTTTTGCCGGTTTTTGTATTATACAGGCAGAAATACGAACATTTTGAAAAGACCTGATCCATAAGGGCATCATTTCTTTTATCAGATGCCGGTATTGCAACTGTTTTTTCTTTTTCAGTCATGGTATCATCCTGCTGTACATAAGATATCCATGGCATAATGATTATCGGAGAGGCACCAGGCAGGGATGAGGATATTCAGGGGCGCCCATTTGTAGGATTATCCGGGCAATTACTCGATAAAATCCTGGCAGCCTGCGGATTTACACGGGATGAACATGTATTCATGAGTAATATTGTCAGGTGCAGACCACCCGGTAACAGAGTTCCGACACCTCACGAAGCATCGGTTTGCATGTCGTGGCTCTTAAAACAAATTGAGATCATAAATCCGAAGATCCTGATACTATTGGGTGCCACGGCATTGAAATATATGGCAGGTGATGGCTATAAAATTACCCGCGACCATGGCCATTGGCTTGAATGGCAGGGCCGGTCTGCCATGCCGGTCTATCATCCTGCCGCCTTACTGCGTGATCCTTCACTTAAAAGGGATTCCTGGGAGGATTATAAGAAGATATTTTATAAATATTGCGAACTGGTAAATCCAAAACACTTTTCTCCACATATTGTCACTAAAAAACCTGGTCAATAATTGAGAATGGTATAATTTATATTACCGGAACAGATGCATTTGATGGCACCCCGGTCCTTGATATAAAACCTTATATTCTTTCGATAGATATGGTTAAAAGTATCAGGAATGAACTTGTTGAGAAAGAATTGGGGCTGAAACAGAATAATTCAGCTTTTATTTCTTTGTGACCATATACGGTGTTATTTGCTTCTGATCATTGTAAGTACCATCT
The DNA here is from genome assembly GCA_003501665.1 of Bacteroidales bacterium. Lineage (GTDB taxonomy): Bacteria > Bacteroidota > Bacteroidia > Bacteroidales > VadinHA17 > LD21. The sequence goes on from DNOQ01000273.1 coordinate 1,199, forward strand.
TGAATTTTTCAACCGCTCTAAGTGAATGCGGCTGATTTGCCGGCATGATTATGGTTTCTCCGGCTTCAAGAATATTGGAAACCCCGTTGATAACGATATCCGCTTTGCCATCAACAACCTGAACAATTGCATCAAAAGGCGCGGTATGCTCACTCAGGCCTTCGCCCTTGTCGAATGAAAATAAACTTATGTTTCCGGTTTCTTTCTTGATGACATGCTTGCTTACAACAGCCTTTGCAGCATATGAAATAGAATTTGTATAAGAGAACTTTTTCCCCTTTTCGAATTCATTGTTTTCCATATTAAGATTATTTAGTATTTTCGTAAATGTTTAACTCCCGGATTTATAAGCAACAGTTCGATTGTACATTCTCAGGGGTTATTTACCTGCAGGTAAAGAGTATTGGTTATTGAATCCGGATTTTCGTGATGATAAATATATGTCGGCACTTTGATCTCAGCCATTGTGATATTTTTTTTTTGAGCTCTTTCAAACAGATCACTGTCAGGTCCCAGAACAATATTTCTGAAACCTTTTAATGACAGAAGAGCCTCCCTTTCAATAACAAATGTCCCGCCTATCGCACAATCATTGAGATTTATCTTTACCGACGGATTATTTTTATCCGGCACATACTGATTGCCCAGTATCTTTACTCCGCCATAAAGGAATTTAATATCAGGATTCTGTAAAAGAAAATCCTTTCTTGATTCAAGATGAAGCGGAGCATATTCATCATCGGAATCGAGGAATGTGATGAACTTACCTGTTGATTTTTTGATCCCATGGTTTTTTGTAAGAGCTTCACCGCTATGGCTTTTCAGGAAGTATTTTATCATGCTGCCGGATTCCAGGTATGATTTAATCTGTGAATATGTATCATCAGTGCTGCCATCATCCACTATGATGCCTTCCCAGTCTTTTTCAGTCTGGGCGATAAGTGATTCTATAGCCCTTCCCAGGAGATTTGCCCTGTTATAAGTAGAAATGACCACTGAAAGCATAGGTTGCAGATTCAGGTTTGCACGATTACTTATATGGCAATTGCCCGGTTTAAGCATTGAGTTTAAAGATAAGCATTTTTGTCGATGCCAACTGCCAACCTGGCAAGAAGCGGTGAGCGGTGAGAGGCTTTGCAAGCCGTAGCTTCCTTTGACCACCGTAGCCTTAGCGAAGGTGGTAGCGAAGGCTTGTGAGCGATGAGATTACCAACTGCCAACTATCAACTTGTAAATGAGTGCTCAAAGTTGAAAGTTAAGTGGTATGAAATAAGCCATGAGGGAGAAGATGTAACCCGATTTTCTGCAAGAACGATTAATTTTGATACGAATTTATACCAAGTAAATATGAAAATTAATAAAAAGCGGTTATATGAGATCATATTTGAAGCTGATACAACTGCAGGGAAGGTTTTCGACCTTTCTCTTATAAGCATGATATTGATAAGTATACTTACTGTTATGCTTGACAGCATCCCGTCGGTGCACGATAAATTCTCATTGCCTCTCCGGATAGCGGAATGGGTTATCACATTAATTTTTACAATTGAATATATTCTCAGGATCTATGTGGTTAACAAGCCGGTAAGCTATATTTTCAGCTTTTACGGGATAGTTGACCTGATGGCTATACTGCCGGGTTTTATAGTTTTCATATTTCCCGGTGTTCAAAGTCTGATGGTAATCAGGGCTGTCAGACTGCTCAGGGTATTCCGTATACTGAAGTTCAGCCGTTACACTTCGGCCGGTCGTTCGCTTATGAGAGCATTATACCGCAGCCGGGAAAAAATTCTAATATTCATATCAGTTGTAATTACACTTGTAGTTATTTTTGGTACAATAATTTATCTGATTGAGGGTGAGGAGAATGGTTTTACCAGTATTCCTGTAAGCATTTATTGGGCGGTAGTAACTCTTACCACGGTAGGGTATGGTGATATTGCTCCGGTGACAGGTTTGGGACAGTTTCTGGCAAGTGTTGTGATGATAATGGGATATGCCATAATAGCGGTGCCAACCGGTATAGTCACTACTGAAATGATAAAGGCTTCCGGAAGGAGCAACACTCAGGTTTGCCAGAATTGTATGTTTGACAGGCACGAGGATGATGCTCTTTATTGTAAAAAATGCGGCACAAAACTCGATTTGCAAACGGATCAGGCAACTTCATTTTGAATATTTCACTTCGATTTACTGCTTGTTAAATGCCATAAACCGCAGATAGGGCATTTATAGGGTCGTATCTGCCTGGTTACTCGTGTTGCGTAAACATACCTGACCATTTCCTGTGCCTCTTCCAGAGAATTATAAGTTGGTTTTTTACAAGAAGGCTTTAGCGGTTCGATTTTCTTACTTTTTGTATATTTACAGGTCATGAGAATATGCTTATAAAAGGTTTTACAATTTATACAAGATTTATAAGAAATGAAATCACTTTCCCCGGACTTAAATACTATAATCCCGGGAAATAATAAATAGCTTTGCAGTAACGGGATTTTTCTCATTAAGGATGAACAGTAAACCAAACCGGCTGGTACAGTTGTTGAATGAAAATATGAAGTTCATTCTGAGTGTAAGCTTCGGGATCTTTCTGTTTATCCTTTTCTTTCAGCCGTTTCCCCTGGACAAATTCGACTTTAACAACAGACTGCTCTTCATTGCCGGATGCGGTGCAATTGTATTTCTTTTCATGTTCATCGTAAAGATACTCTGGCCATGGATCACAGGGAAGAACAACTATGGCTCCGGCGATCAGACACTGGCATCATACCTGAGTGGTTTTGTCATACTGGTTCTGTCAGCAGTTGCAATGGTATTTTATGTACGGTATGTAGGGTCAGTGAAAATGTCATTCTATATAGTTTTTAAAATAATTCTTGTCTGTCTTGCCCCGCCGGTGATCTTTAGATTTTATGATCTGTACGATGGATTGATCAGACAGAACACCTCCCTTATTGCCGAAAAGAAAGCTATTCAGAAGCAGATTGAAAAATACGAGGAGGACAATCTTAACAAGTCGGTCGAATTCGTTTCAGAAGCCGGGTCTGAAAATCTCACTCTGTTTGTTGCTGAAGTAATGCTTGTAAGATCGGCTGACAACTATATCGAAATCGTTTATCAGGAAGGCGAGGGTGTCAGGAAAAAATTGATCCGGAATACATTAAAGAATGTTGAGATACTATTGAAACCATATTCAAATTTTATCCGGAGTCACAGAACCTGCATCGTGAATCTGCACCAGGTTGAAAAACTGCATCACGATTTCAGCAGTTACTGGTTATCGATGAAAGGTTTCAGCGAAAGAATCCCTGTTTCGCGTCAATACCTTGTTAAACTCAGGGAAGCTCTGTAATTCTTTGTACCCGGGATGAATGTTATCCGCCACGGATATATGTCATTCGTCCCGTTAACCTTTCTTACATCCCGGATAATGGCTGTTTAGTCCCTTTTATTTGACCGGAAGATTTGCTGAAAATAATTTTGGCTGAAACTTAAATTGATTTCAGCCATGAATATATTACTTGTCTATCCAAAGTATCCCGATACATACTGGAGCTTTAAGCATGCTCTGAAATTCATTTCGAAAAGGGCATCAAATATTCCGCTGGGATTGATCACGATAGCTCCTTTGCTGCCGGCAGACTGGAAAAAGAAACTGGTTGATCTGAATGTAACCAGGCTCAGCGACAGGGATATCAGATGGGCTGATTATGTTTTCATAAGCGCAATGAGTATCCAGTCGGAATCGGTAAAAGAGATCATCAGCCGGTGTATTAAACTTGGGACTAAAATGGTAGGAGGCGGACCGCTATTTACCGAGGAATATGACCGCTTTTCGGAAATCGACCATCTTGTTCTCAATGAAGCAGAGATTACTCTTCCTCGTTTCATTGACGACCTGAGCAACGGCAGGCAGAAGAGGATTTATCGTTCAGAGGAATTTCCGGATATGTCAGTTTCACCGTTGCCCGATTATTCACTTCTAAGCTTGAAAGATTATGCAACGGCAGGTATTCAATTCTCAAGAGGATGTCCTTTCGATTGCGAATTCTGCGATATTACAGCACTATTTGGGAGGAAAGTGAGGACAAA
>DNOQ01000321.1 GCA_003501665.1 Bacteroidales bacterium
TGCTTTTGCGTGATTAACTGCATCTGAATATTCTTCCCGGGTTATCTTACGCGATAATTCAGGATACTCGAACGCTTTATACATCGGACTGTACTGCGACATCAGATTAAGGTATGTATCTCCGGGCAGGTTTGATGCGATCCAGTCTATTACCCCTTTTGTTCCGCTCACGTCATTGGGCATTACAAGATGTCGTATCATCAATCCCCTTTGCATAAGTCCGTTGGCTGCAGGTTTTGCAACACCCACCTGACGGTGCATTTCAAGGAGAGCTTTCTGTGTCATTTCAGGATATGCCCTGGCACCCGATGAATATTTGTCTGCCATTTTCCCGTCGGAATATTTAAAATCGGGCAGATATATATCAATAATACCGTCAAGAATTTTTAAGATTTCCACTCTTTCCCAGCCGCATGTGTTATAAACAAGAGGGATTCTCAATCCTTTGGCAGCCGCTTTATCAACCGCCAGCAGAATATGAGGTGAGTAATGTGTTGGTGTAACAAAATTTATATTAGGGCACCCCATCTTTTGCAATGCAAGCATCATACTGGCAAATTCATCCAGGCTTCGGCGGCTTCCTTCACCGCCCTGACTGGTCTCCCAGTTAATGCAGAAAACACACCTGAGACTGCAGTTCGAAAGGAATATGGTTCCTGATCCACCTCTCCCGACCAGAGGCTTTTCTTCACCGAAATGGGGATGGGCCGATGATATTTCAAGTAAGGAATCTGCCTGGCAGAATCCTTTTTCACCCTTCAGCTTATTTACCCCACACATACGGGGACAAAGTTCGCACCTTTCCATCATTGCCCATAGTTTTTCACCTCGTCTTTTCAATTCTCCCGTTCTGTGAAGTTTTAAATAGCCTGGTTCAAAAGCCTGTCCCGAAATTCCGGAGTAAACTGACCTGCCCGACAGCACCGAAGGTGTCATACCTGCAAATGCAGCATAAACAAATGATTTGATCATATTTCTTCTGGATACTCTATTTCTCATAATTATATAACTACGAATACATAAAAAAATTTTATAAACCATCCGGATCTGAAAAGATCGTAAAACAAATTCATGACCAAAGCCTTTTACAAAGGTATGCAACATAAAAAAATATTACCGCATGATTGAATATCCCTATTTTTGAGTAAATTTCATTTCTGAGAAATAATAAGCATAAAGATGAATATTTCAAGACGTTCCTTTGTGAGAATGGCTGGTATGGGAGGAATAACAACCCTCTCTTCGCATTATCCGGACATGGCATACAGGAAAACTTTGGAGATAAAAGTCCTGAATCCGTATAACCGTGTTCCTGTGAGCCTGATTATTGATGACTCCACCTGTCTGGTCAATATGGCATATTATGGAATACCGCAGTTTGGAGAGGTTTTTCCCGAACAATATAAACAGGACTGGAGGAAGCTTCCGCGTGAGATCCCTGATACTTTTGTAAGGGAATTCGGTGAATGGAGCCTCGAAAACGGTGTTAAGGGAAAATACAGTATTGTTCCATTTCCTGCATGCACGGGATGGGTTAGCCGTTTCATACCGGGCTGGACAGAGGGTGAGCTCAAAAAGAGCCTCGATCTGGTAAGGGAAGTGATCTTACCTAACTGGGATATACATCCTGAGATGGTCAGTCATACACGGGTAATTGATCTGAAGACCGGACAACCTTATCCTTACGCAACTCCGGAATACATGGAGAACTGGGAGTGGAGCCAGAAGAAGAGCGCTGATGAACTGGCAGCATATCAGGTTTATGCATTAAAAATTCTTAAAGAGGCAGGACTTCCATGTGAAGGCCTTACAACACCCGGTGGATATGGCGGCCGGAATCAGAATAATCTGGCATTAAGTACCCTGGAAGCTGTAAGAGATGTTTACGGAGCAGAAATACCACATTACTTCCGGGATCTTTTTACCGAAAAGGGGAAGAGCGTGGCGCCTCAGGTTTTGAATCCTTCAGGGCTTGATGGTGATGACCCGAGATGTGTCGTTTCTATACTCGGCTGTACCGGCGACTGGTTTGGCGGATGGGACGGGCTTGTTACCGGTGATACAAACAAATTCATAACAGAAAATCTGCAGTCGGGAAGGATGGTGGAGGTTATCGAAAGCGGTGAACCTGCTATTATGGTATGCCATTGGCCGGGGATATATTACAATGGAGATAAGGTCGGATTCAATATCCTTAAAGAGATCAAAAAGAGACTGGATCAGAAATATGATAACCTGATCTGGATGAAGCTTAGTGGAATTTCGAGGTATTGGGCTGCAAAGGAGCTGACGACTATTTTGGAAAGCCGTGACAGATTTATTCTTAAAGCGCCCTTTGCGACTCAGGGCTTTACTGTTAGAATAAATGGAGCTGTAAGAGATGCTCGTATTAAAACTGAAGGAGAAGAAAAACCCCTGGCCCGGATAAAAGATATAAAGTCATTAATGGAGGGAACCTTCTTTCCTGAAAGAACAGGTTCAATCCTCTGCTTCAATCTTGAGAAAGGAAGAAACGATGTGATTATTGCTTAGCTAATAAAACTTTTCAATTCACAAGGGATTAAGTAAATTCTGCCTTAGTCAACCTTTATACAACGCACTGAAAATCCATACTTCTGATCAATTTCCGACATATATCCATAGATTATAGATCCCGTCGAAAGAAGGCAGCGATAGCAGGCGTTTGTGATATTGGATAATGTTGAAGTCCAAAAATAACCGATCATTCTTAAATCGTTAAAAGAGCCGTCGGTATTGTTGCGCCAACCTCCTCCGAAAGCAGAGAACCCGCTTGAATTTGTAGCGCCGCTGTTTGGATTATTCCAGTGTGCTTCCCCTGTTTCCTTAAGTTTCCCTCCAGCCGTCATAGCTCCGCCAAGGTACTGAACCATTTCCTGCCACTCATCATCGGAAGGAACTCTCCAGCCTGCCGGACATAATTTATTGGTCCCCACGGCATACCAGTTATAAAGCAGACCATATTCACCGGGGGTATTGTTGTACCAGCACCAGGCTGGTCCTGTTGCACTGCTCCAGGCTGATGCTCCTGTTATATTGTTTATCGCAGTCCCGTCATTTAGTGTCACAGTCTTCAGATTCTCCGCCATCCATAGCTGTATTCCCTTTGTCCCTCCTATGGAAACGACAGGATAAGTGTTCCCGCTTCCGTCTTTGCACGCAATGAAGTTGAAATCCACCGTCTTATTTGCCACAGGTACCAGGGTGACCACAGTGCTGTATTCACCTGACGAGCCTGTAAACCTCAGGATGTCACCTGTATTGTATTGCATAATTACTTCGCCCTTTGTTCCCTTTTTATCAGCCACCTTTTCTTCTGCAGGAGATGAATTTTCATAATCCAGTGTCATTCTTTTGTTATTGGAGCCGGCACACATCATACTTCCGCTAACCGAATAATTACCGGACCTTATCCTGACTAAATATATCCCTGTTGAGGGACAACTGATCAGAAAGGTATGCTCTCCTTTTGGGAGAAGATGTTTTGCTTTATGGATTTCCTTCCCGGAAAGATCATAGACAGCTATTATGGTCTCTCCCGCAAAAGGAAGAAAAAATCGCATCTTAGACTGTTCCTTCACAGGGTTGGGCATGAAAGTGATCTCTTCTCTGCGGTTGTCTGTCAGCTCCTCAACGGAGGTGGCTCCTCCCCAAAGCCTTAACTGATCTTCGCCGTTCAGCGAAACTGACTTTACCTGGGTCACGTTTTCCACACTAATTGATGAGATAGAGGAAGCTGCACCTGAAGCCGTAAAACTGATGAGGTAATCCTGTGCGCTCAAAATAGTTGCAGATGATGTGAAGATTAAGGTGATTATAAACAATGTTGATTTCATGGTTGGTGGTTAAGGGGTTTTATATATTATTCAGTTAATTTAAATATTTTCAATTCTGTTCAAAGGTTTCCTGCCGAGCTTTTTAAGCATATCGTCTGACCAATGGTAGGATGCGGGAATTTCGCCGATGACAGTTACTTCTGCAGGAGAGAGCAGGGCCGGAAGTTGATAAACATCGGTAACCCTAAGACAATTAAGTATCTCGACAGCCGCACCCCGTCCTTCGGGACTACTTGCCACATCCTGACTTGCCGGCGGATTTTTTAATATGACACTTTTGCATTTACCGTCAAGCAGAGCCGAATATAATGCCACCACACCCATGTCATCTCTTGCAGCGATTCCGATTGAATCGGGATTGACCCCTGCCAGAGTTCGGCAGAATTCCATGCATCTGATAAGATCGTAAACCTGCATGGAAGCCAGTGTCCTTCCCGTCCAGGCTGATGCCCTTCTCACATGCCATTGCAGATTGGGATCCCAGCCAAATTCTCCTATGCCTCTAACTTCAAGGTAGGCTATATTCCAGTTATTATCAAGGTTTCCGATAAATCCTTCCGACTCCCATCTCTTTTCATCGCGATTACGCAAAACGATCATCAGCGGCTTTTTCTCCGAAGGATTATTTCTCCAGCGGATATCAACTTTCAGTCGCCAGCCTTTCTCCGAAACAAAGCTGTATATGTCACTGCCGTATTTTGCCCTGTCGAGTGTTCTGAAAACCTTTGATGAATCGAATGAAGGCGGATTTTCCGGGAAGGCTCCAAAACTTCTTTTTTTCAGGAATTCTGTTACTGACTTGCGATAAGTTATTAAATCAGCTTCAGATGATATCTGCGGAGCATCAGCCAGCTTCACAAATGAATCCTGTATTGTCGTTGTCCGGTCGTCAGCCGGAGGTCCGTCGATATAAACTTTCAGTTCCTCTTCAGTGAGAAGGTTTCCAGGTGATGTGTCAATATCTCCGGCTTCTTCAG
>DNOQ01000470.1:0-2431 GCA_003501665.1 Bacteroidales bacterium
TTAGTGTAAAAATACAGAAAGATTTACCAGTTTCATATTAGATTTGTGGTGCATCACTCATGCAACCGTCTATAAAGATGAAGCTAGTGAATCAACTCGGTCAAATTCCTGACAACACCATGCCATTCATTTGACAAGCCTGAAAGTCCTTGTAACAGTTTTAATACCCTCCATGAAGTATCAGGGACCTGATATTCGGCCGGGATTTGTCGTGACTGCTTAAGATCATGTTCATTTACCGCAATAACGATCGAATTCATTACAATATCAGGGTCAAATCCTGTCAGAATTATTGTACCGGCATCCTGTGCTTCCGGACGCTCCATGGAGTTGCGAAGTGAGATAGCAGGAAAGTCAAGGATGGCGGACTCTTCGCTGATTGTGCCACTATCGGAAATAGTACAAATAGCATTCATCTGAAGATGAACATAATCTGTAAAACCAAAGGGTTTGAGAAACTGAATAGAGGAATTCATCTTCACATCTGACAACACTTCCAGTCGTTTTCGGGTACGAGGGTGGGTTGAGACAATAACGGGTACGTTATAATCTTTTGCCAGCCGATTCAGGATAATAATAATCTTCCTGAGGTTATCGGGATTATCTACATTTTCTTCACGGTGGGTGGAAATAAGGAAATACTTTTTCGGAACTAATTTTAAACTGACAGCAATTTTTGAGGCCTCAATTTTTGGCTTATAATAGTTTAAGACTTCGTTCATCGGGGATCCAGTCAGATAAATTCGACGGTGGGAAAGTCCCTCAGACAACAGGTGTCTCCTGGCATGCTCTGTGTAAACAAGATTGAAATCGGCTATATGATCAATAACCCTTCTGTTAATTTCCTCTGGTACATTAAAGTCATAACACCTGTTACCAGCCTCCATATGAAAGATTGGAATGTGGAGCCTTTTGGCCATATATGCGGATAGACAGGAGTTCGTATCTCCAAGGACAAGAAGCGCATCAGGCATCTCTTTACGCAGAAGCTCACCGGATTTCCGGATAATATCTCCAACAGATGCCTCAAGGGAGGTCACATCAACATTAAGAAAGTAGTCAGGCTTCCTGAGATCCAGGTCTTTATAGAATATTTCATTTAATTCATAATCGTAATTCTGTCCGGTATGAGCTATAATATGATTGATCTGTTCATCTAAAAGCAACATTACACGTGAAAGACGAATGATCTCAGGACGGGTGCCGACAACTGTAAGTACTTTTAATCGCTTTGCTTTTTTCATTTAAGATTTATTAGACCTTCAGCCATTTAGTGCCAGTGTATTTCAATTCAATTTCACAGTCTGAAAGTTATCATACCTGAAGCAAGTTATACCTTTTCATAATAAGTATCCGGATCGGCGGGATCAAAAAACTCATTTATCCAGAAAATTGTATAGAGATCTTCTTCGCCAATGTTAGTAATATTATGAGTATACCACACAGGCATGTCAACAAAGGATGGCATCCTGCCATCGAGTTCAAAATTCAGGATTTCGTCCGTGCCTATACGCCGAAGCTGAATTGATGCTTTGCCCTTAATCACAGCAAAACGCTCAGCCTTGCGAGTGTGAAAATGGTTTCCCCTGGTCACTCCAGGCCTAGTTGTTGAAAATGAAACCTGACCACCACTGTGGAGCTTGACTGTCTCAACAAAGGAGCCTCTCTCATCAGAATTAAGATTGAGCTTGAATGGGAAAAATTTTGAATGATCAATGTAGCATGTAAAAGTGTTAAAGAGATTCCGCTCAAATGAATCAGAAAGGTTCGGGATTATCCCTTGTTCATAATACTGGTTCCTGAAACTTTGCAAAAGGCTCAGTAGCTCAGAAACCATGGCCTCATCAGTCGGAGGTATCATTAACTTATTGTCAGACAACTTATTGGAGATCAGGTGATAAATTGTTTTTACAAGGTCGCCGACATAAAGCATCTTCAACTGGGCGTCGACTTCAACCCCGGGTTGCTCATTATGCGTCAGCTGATGTGAAAATGTTGCAACAACGGAGTTGTAGTAGGGATTACCAAATGGTCCGAATACATTCGGAATTACCATTCCGGTAAAGGAAGTCCCGTTCTTTTCAGCCCATTTGCTAAGTAATTGTCGGCCTTCGCGTTTGGATTTACCGAAGACATTTTCTCTCTCTTCCTGGGTTGATGAGGAAAATAATATGTGTGGTCTGGAGCCTGTTTTGTCTAATGATTCGATCAGTTTATTTACCAGCCCGATATTAGTATCATATATAGTTTGAGCGTCATTGTGTCGGTTAAGAGCCGCAAGATGAACAATTGCATCACATTGTTTAACGAAGGCCTCAAGTTTAGCCGGGTCAGTAAAAAAACTGTCCTGAAATGGAATAAGAAAGACATCTTCCTTCTTCAGGTTAAGGTAATTGTAAAGATGTGTTCCGATAAATCCGGCCTGGCCGGT
>DNOQ01000470.1:2512-4458 GCA_003501665.1 Bacteroidales bacterium
CCGATGTTTACCCCATTTCTTAAGCTACTGTTCAATTCCAAATATGTCGAAAACTGCTTCTGTTCCCCAAATACGCCATACTCACCAGGATTTGAGATTTCTGTTGTTTGTTCCTCATCGGTCGTATAATATGTGCCATAATTTTTTGACCATGAAGCTTTAATTATATAATTAATCTCCTTTATCTTACCTTCACCACCAAAATGAAACAGCATTAGGCGATTATTAACAAAATAATCGGCAGGGTGTACAGGCAGATCATCCCGTAGGTTCACTCCGGTCATAATAAAGGGCGTGCCCAGACCTATTCCACGATAAGACCATCCTGTAATATATTGACCATGATTATAATATGGCTCATACGGTGAGCCGTACTCCGGTGACCAGGGTTGACCAGCTTGATTTTTTGTATATAGGAATTCGAAAAGTAGCTTATTCCACGCACCCGGTTGTCCGTTCCTATGGAGATTTCTAAGACTGATGCCATTCAAGCCATCCTGAATGTTTGCAAAATGGGCAAGACCACCAACTTCGTAGAGATTTTGCCTGTAAAGCTGTATGATTACATGACCTAATCTGTACTCAAGACCAAGGTCAATAGAGCCAAGATGGTTACCCTGTCTTTCCTCAAGAATATATCCATTTGTATACCGCTTTCCTGTTAATACATAAAAGTATGTTTCAAAAGGCGTTAAGGAATAATTATCTAAATAATAATCCTGCTCATTCCCCCAGACAACCTGGTGATTGAATCCTCCATAAAATTTGAGCCGCCAGGAAGGATGACCAAAGCGTCCATAAAACGACTTTTGATGAAGATAGGATGTAATAGTCAGAGTATCTTGTAAAATATACCGTGCCATTTGCAGATCACCCATCCACCCATGTGCAAAATTCCCCTTGATAGCAAATAGTTGCCCGAGAAAAGGCAGAGTCCAGAAATCGCGGACCGACAATTCAACTTCCGGAATGCCAAGATTTGTACCGGAAATTGCCCAGGATCCCGAGGTCAATGTTGTATCGCAAAACCCGGTAATTTTCTTCGATCGTCCGGCTCGTAACTCAAAAATTCCCAAGCGTACCTTGCCGTAGCCTTCAATAAGGGTCAGGTTGGGCCCTTGCCCGAGATTGGCGCGGCCTTCAAAAGAGGCACCCCAATCGAATAGCTTGTCGCCAGACAAATCATAATCCTTCCGGGCGGCGCCGATAAAACTCAAAGAGGCACCATCCAGCGGAATGCTTCCAAATTGATTTGACCTTAACCAGAAGGGAACAACGCCAGGAGTTGTATATCCTCCCAGGGTCTGAACAGTAAAATTGTAGTTACTGTCCTGCCCGCCAGCAGTGCCGGCGAATAATAAAAAAACAAGAACTAAAAGTCCAGTTACTCTGTTACTCATATTTTTTCCAGAATTAAGTATACTAATCCCATGAAAGTTTCAGCTTAACTCAGTCGCTTCACACACCTCAACAACTTTAAGTACTCGAAACCCTTAACAACTTCGCCAGCTCCCTTTTATTCAATTCGGAGGTCAAAGACAGTTCAGTAAAGCCGAACCCGGATTATGGTTCGTAAGCTGCCTCCTGTCCCTCATTCAGTACATCCTGCCTGATGAAACTGAGGGTCAGCAGCAGTTCTTTTGTCTCCTCGACATCCAATCGCTTTGTGTTGTGCGAGGTGTACTCTTCAACTTGCGAGACAGCCTCGGTGCCCTCAGTGAAGAACTTGTTGTAATTAAGATCGCGGGTGTCGGCAGGGATCTTGAAGTAATCGCCCATATCCTCTGCCTTGACCATCTCCTCGCGATTGACAAGTGTTTCGAAAAGCTTCTCCCCGTGACGCGAACCTATGACCCTGATCTCGGATGACGACTTATACAGCTCCTTAATGGCATGCGCCAGGCTCTCAATTGTCGTCGCAGGCGATTTCTTCACGAAAATGTCTC
>DNOQ01000339.1 GCA_003501665.1 Bacteroidales bacterium
AAGCTTTATGGGCTATGGAAGAGTTCGCCAGCCAGAGATCAGAGGTGACTGATGAAGAGATAGAGAAGGAGTTTCCTATAAAATCTGCAACTACTGCATTGTCAATGACTTTTATTGAAATGAATAAAAACAAAAGAACAGGTGCTAAGTGGATGCGTAATAAAATGAAAGGGAAATAAGATATGAAAAGCAAAGAAGAAATACTTGATAAAAATTATCAATGTTCAACATCAGCAAGAAAAAGACTTCTTGCTTGTATGGAAGAGTATCACCAAGAGAGGATGAGAGAGGGGCAAGACCCTTATTCGTCTATCATTAATGCGGAATCCTATGTTGACAAATACCTCGCCTCCCGTCCCGACAGTAAGGTAACGGATATGATGATTGATAAATATTTTGAATGTTATGCAAATTCAAAATGCTATATTGAAGGGGCAAAGGCACTCAGAGACAATAAAATAAAATAGAAAGAGATGAAAAAACAAGTTAGAACAATAAGAGAATATGTTTGTGATATTATTGAAGATAATACAGAAACAAAAGCATTTGGATGTATTAATTGTGATAAAGATGAATCGCATATTGTATTTAATGATGATAACACATCGTTGTTTTTAAGTGACATTGAGACATTTATCAATAAGTATTTATTGTCTCCATATAATATCTCCCATAACGAAATAGGTGATTGCTGTGGATGTTTTACTATTATTGATAATTGTGGAATAATTAGATGTAATGAATGTGGGAAGACACTGCGTGAATGTTTAATCACTAACAAATAGACCATGAAATACGAACTATACAAAAAGGTTTACATTAAATCCGAAGCGGATTTGCCGAAAGAAGATGGTGTTTATATTGCACATAGTAAAATCTTTGATAAGGTTGGTAATTGGAAATTTAAAAATTATGAAAATGATAATTTTCCGGAGTATTGTAAAAAACAATGGTTAGATAATATTGATTGGTACTTACTGCCCGTCTCCACGACACTAAGCAGGGATATAGTGAAAAAAATCATTTTATGGACTCAGGATGCCTTACATTACGGAAAGATCACAGGGTCAGATAATGAAATTGCAGACAGGTGTATGTCCGAGCTTTGCGCCTCCGACCATTTCGTTGACGTCAACAATATGGTTGCCGGGGAGAATGATCCAGAATCAGATATTCCAAAGCATCCTACAAGTTGGAGAGATGGGGAAATGACTGATGCCGGACAGAGAGAGGAAAAGTCTGAATCAGACCAAAGTAAGCTCATAAGCAAGTATGAAGAATTGGTTGATAAATCAGCAGAATTGAATTTATTCTATGCTGAATACATAAACTCTATTGCTTCATTTCTAAGTGTACATCGCATGACTCCTAATGGAATGATTGTACTTAAAGGGCAGAAATTAAGAGAAGAACTTGCTAAACTTGAATCAGACATAGCAGCACTTAAAAATAAAACTGAATAACAATGAAAGCAGAAGATGAATTAATTGTAAAAATTGACGACCCAATAAAGTTACTTAAAGAAATTGAAGCCTTTTTTACATTCACCAATCCGCCAAGTGAAAAAGATGTTAGGTTGATAAGGGCAAGTATTAATTATTGTGTCGATAAGATTGAATCACAGCCAAAGCCAGCAGTAGAACAGCCTATACAGGGAGAGAGCGCAGAAGAAATACTAAACAGTCATCCATATTTAAAAACATGGACTGAGAATCCTGATGATTCAGCAATTGAAGTTTGTAATATAGAGCAAGCTTTATGGGCTATGGAAGAGTTTGCCAGCCAGAGATCAGAGCTGACAGACGAGGAGATTGAAGCACAATTTCCGTTTGATGAAGATATAGATTTTGTATCAAATATAGATGCTCAGATGGGTGCAAGATGGGCACGTGATCAGATCAGGGACAGACAGAAGGGAGGTAAGCCATGACAGAGCAAGAATGTATCAAAGTCATAAGACTGAATCAAAAAGAAACAGCATTAAGACTTTGTCAAAAAATCGGGATGACAACTATGTTCTCGGATTTTAATGAAGGTATGACATTACCATTATCAGTAAGTAAAAAGATTGCTATATCTGTTATAGATGAAATTTGTCCGGCAACTAATTACTGGAATGATGTTAAAGATGAAATTAATAAACTATGAGCGCACCAATACTGGCAGAAGGAGGTAAAACAATGAACTACCAGATCGGGGATTTCGGCCTTGCTCACTTCCAGGTAAAGCGCAAAGGTAAGTCGATAACAGGCTTTCACGGCTACGGAAGAATAATTGACATTGACGCTAAATGCGTCTTGTTCCAGGATAACGAGGACTTTGAATTTATTGTCAAGCGGTCGGACTTTACTTTTGAGGTTGAGGAGTTTGTTGAAAAATAAATTATGAACTTAACTTTTAGTTTTATATATTTGGGATTGGTTTTAGGTTTTCATGAGTCAGGGCCGGGGTGGATCAGGGTGAACTGCCCCGGTTTTTAAAAACAAAATATGGCGAGAATCAGCATAGTAATGACTTTTTATCAAAGGCAGTATCAGTTAAACAAAACACTGTTATCAATCGCTAAATCCAATCATAAGGATTTTGAGGTTATTATTGTTGATGACTGTTCAACGGATGATATTATTCTCCCGGAAGTTCCTTTTAAGGTCACAGTAATTAAGATCCAGGACAAACAATGGACAAACCCTGAACCAGCCTATAACACCGGGATTATCGAAGCCCTGAAATCAAATCCTGATATTATTATCCTTCAAAATGCGGAAAATTACCACGAAGGCGACGTATTAAGTTATGCTGAAAGAGTAAATGATAAGTCTTATATTTCATTCGGGTGTTACTCTCTGGGTGAATCAGAAACATTCTCAGATCATGACATAATGAGCGTTATCGCACAAAACGACCGTACAGCAGTTGAGAACGGGCAAAACGCATGGTATAATCATCCTGTACACCGGCCTATCGGTTATGACTTTTGCTCAGCTATAACAGCTCGCAACCTGAGAAAGCTAAACGGGTATGATGAGAGGTTTTCAAACGGGTATGCTTACGGTGATGATAATCTTCTTTCCAGGGTCAAGAAAATGGGCTTAAAGATTGAAATCACCGCCAGTCCTTTTGTGGTGCATCAGTGGCATTATTCCCGTCAGCAGTTACAGAATCAGGAGGAACTTGCAGAGAGGAACAGGAATCTATTTTTAGAGCTGGATAAAGAAACGAACATAAGAGCCAAACATATATACACGCCAGACTTATGAAAATACTAATTACAGGACATTTGGGCTTCATAGGCACTCATTTAATGAGCTATTTTAAAGAGCGGGATTACAATGTATCCGGAATAGACTTTCAGGATGGCGACCTTCGGGAACCGGGGATGATTGAATACCTGATCGAGAAGCACAAACCAGATACTTTGATTCATCTGGCCGCTCAGGTTGGTATCTTCTTTAATGAACGGGATTGCATCCATGCCATTGAATCGAACGCTGTAATGACTTTAAGAGTGGCTAAGGCATGCAGCTCTCAGGGAGTGCGATTAATTCACACATCCACGTCAGAGGTATACGGTGAACACGGGGATGCTTTGATTGATGAAGATGCACCCCTGATCGGTACTCCGACGGGAATCTATGCAATAAGTAAGCGATGGAGTGAAGACGCTGCCAGGGAATACGCACCCGATGGATTGGTTATAATCCGGCCTTCAATGCCTTATGGACCCGGCGCACCTCCTGGAAAGGGCCGCAGGGCAATGGATAATATGCTCTGGCAGGCACATCACAGAAAACCAATAACAGTACATATGGGCTCTTTAAGGTCATGGTGCTGGATAGGCGACCTTTGCAGTGGTTATGAAATAATAATTAATTCAGGTCAGACAGGAGCATTCAATATCGGCCGTGATGATGACGAACGGTCAATGCTTTGGATAGCTCAGGAAGCATGTAGACTAACCGGAGCTGATGAATCACTTATAAACTTAGTTGACCCCCCGGCAAAGAAAACAATGGTTAAGCGACTATCAACAAAACGCCTTCAGTCTCTTGGATGGAAGCCGACAGTTGAAATTGAACAAGGAATGAAAGAGGTATACGAATGGGTAAAGACTTTCCCGTGGAGTGAATTATGATAGCTGTTATTACATACGACCATCCGCACCGGAAAACGCAGGATCTGTTATTCAGGTTAATGCTCAGTGGGTATATTGATATTGACCTGATAGTTCTTCCGTGGCAGGATCGACCGGAAACGCATCCGCTTTACCGACATAGGCCATTAGAACCGGTGGATATAAGCATAGAGAAACTATGTTCCACGTTTAACCTGAATTATTACAGGCGTGATTATAATGATCTGGGATTACTGCAAAATTACAGCAAGATACTTATTGCCGGGACTGGAATACTCCCTGAAGATGTTACCAAATACAAAATAATAAACAGTCATCCCGGGTATTTACCAAACGTCCGGGGATTGGATGCGCTTAAATGGGCAATACTTAACGGCCAGCCCATTGGGGTTACTACTCACTTTATAGGCGCAGAGACTGACACGGGTATACTTATCGAGAGACGTATACTTCCAATTTACCACACAGATACTTTTCACAGTATAGCATTAAGGCAATATGAAACTGAAATTGATATGCTGGTAAATAGTTTAAGCATAGAGCCGGAAGGAACAGAACTAAAAGCATACAGAGAGTATCCGGTAAATAAGCGCATGGGGGCGCATGATGAGATACGGATGATGTCAAGATTGAATAAATTAATCGGTTCGCAATAATATATTTTGAATTAAAGAATTAGTTTTATAACTTTGAAGTTAGTTTTTACAAGGGAGTTCTGCATAGCTCTTCCTGGTCTGATTAAATTGAGATCGAACAAAAGCGGAGTTTGACAATAAACAGTATGAATGTGAAAAGAGTAGCTAATTTACCGTTTATACCTACGACCAGCATGATTTTACTAATCACACGTTCATCCGTTCTGGGATGCGGTCGCTGTTTTTGTCTGAATTGTTCATTTGAATAATTAACCCGAAATGAAAGAATGCTGGGATAAAAACGGTTGGAAAATAACAAAGGATAAAAGTATATTAATAGATACAGAATAAAAGACCCGTATATCCTATTTATGAAGAAGCGTAAAACAAAGCCTTTTAAGGAAAAGAGCCTGAAAAGATACCAGGAGTCAGAGAAATGGAAAAGGATTAACCGTGAGAAAAAAGAAAGCAAATAATCCTGTATTAATTGAAGCAGAAGAGCTACTTGACGAATCCGGTTTGACTGAGCGGAATAAAGTCTTTTGCAGAGAGTATATTTATGACTGGAATGGTTCACGCTCTTATAAAGTAGCTTATCCTGATATAACAGATGAAACTGCCAGGGTAAATGCAAGCAGACTGCTAACAGATGCTAACATTAAGGCTTATATTGAGCTTATTCAAAAAGATTTGGAGAAACTTGCAGGAATAAGTCGGTTAAAAGTAATCAATGAACACTTAAAAATAGCTTACTCTTCAATAGCTCATCTTCATAATACCTGGATTGAAAGAAAGGAATTTGAATCACTGACATCTGATCAAAAAGACTGCATTGAGGAAATAAGTACAAAGATAGCACGAAAGGTTCAATGGGAATTTAACGCAGACACAGAAAAGAAAGAGCCGATTGATTATGAAGTTGAATATGTTAAAGTAAAGCTATACGATAAACAAAAGAGCCTGGAAGCGATAAATAAGATGCTTGGTTATGATGCACCAAGTAAGATTGATTTAAATTTACCTGTTTCATTACCTGATATAATTATACAGTGAATCCGATAATCCAAAAGGTGTCAGCCCCTCAGAAAGCAATGCTTCAAAGTACTGCTGCTGTTAATCTGTTTTTGGCTGGTATTGGTAGCGGAAAGTCTCACCTTAATGGTATTAAGTCTTATCAATTAGTTAGGATGTTTCCGGATTCAACTGGCTTTATCGGGGCCAATTTTTACGATCAGCTAAACACCAGTACGCTTTACAGAATCAGGGAGTATTGGAAGAGTGTAGGGATTGTTGAGTACGACAAAGAGTCATGTGTTTATGGTCAGTATGTCATTGGCAAAAGACCTCCTATTCATTTTAACACTAAAACACATAATTTCAAGAGTTACGATAATATTATTTCATTCGTAAATGGTGCTGTAATCTTTGTAGGTTCAATGGATAACGCAAAAAGCCACGAAGGAAAAGAACTATCATTTGCGTTTTTAGATGAAACAAAAGATACGGACGAGGCAGATGTAAAGGAGATTATTGTTGGCAGGCTTCGTAAAAAAGGAATATACCTGGCTGACGGCAAATTATCCACAACCGGACGGGATGATCAGCAGTATAATCCGCTTTATATAACAACATCCCCGGCTAAAACACCTTGGATTGCGGAATGGTTCAATCTTGACAATTATGTTAATGAGATAGCCGCAAAGATATATTCTAAAACAGAGTTCTTTCAGAAACAAATTAATGATAAGTTCGTTACAATCAGTTCAACATGGCACAACGTAAATAATGTCGGAGAGAATTATATAAATAATGTTCTGGCTAACAATACAGAAGAAAAGGGCCGCAGCTTGATTTATGGAAACCCTTTTTCCATAACCGGCGGAGAGTTCTACTCATCATTCAACAGGCTGGCACATGTAGGTAATTACAGATACAATAAAGGCATTGCGCTACACGTATCATTTGATCAGAACTCGGTTCCTTATAATTCATGTTCAATCTGGCAGGTTGAAAAGGTTGAAGATATTTGGGAGTGTAGATGTATTGATGAGATATGTTTAGAGAATCCACGTAATTCAACCGAAGAGGTGTGTGATGATTTTGCATTGAGGTATAATTCTCATTCTGCAGGGGCTTATTATTACGGGGACGCCTCAGGGAAGAGCCGTAGCACAATGAACAAGGACTTTAAACATCATTATGAGATTGTACAATATAAACTTCGCAGGTTTTGGAATAATTCATCAGATAAGACCTGTTTCAGTAATCCTTCGGTACCAAAAAGAAGAGACTTTATAAATGCTTTGTTTGAGAATAAATTCCCGATCAGGATATTTATAGATGAATCCTGTAAAAATACTATCTCTGATCTGATGTATTTAAAGCAGGATGTTGACGGGACAAAGAAAAAAGAGATTGTAAAAGACAAAGATACAGGGGATAAGTATCAGAAATGGGGCCATTTAAGTGATGGAATGGACTACTTACTTACAGAGTTATTTAAGAATTACTATAATGTATGACAACGGTGACTATATTTATACCGATAAGAGTAAATTAATTAATGCATGGACTAAGTATTATACAGCAATGGGATTATCTTACAATAAAATGTCAACAAAAGTCACTATGAGAGTCAGAAAAGGTAAATTTCCAAATAATTAATATTTAAGTAGTTAGTCAGAAAGTTACAGCCTATAAAACAAAAGAATAAAATGGATAAAATCGAAGCATTAGAATTACTGAAAACAGTAATCGAAAAAAACGTAACTCATCAGGACTATAAGCGGGTCATTGAGCTTGCCGATAAGTACTATAAAATGAAAACCGGGGACAATATCACCGAGCTACTTCGTCAAATCGTAACCAGGGAGACAGAAGATGAGTTTCAGCAAAGGTGTGACATAACTAAGTCCGTTGTGCCTTCAATACTCAATTCAACTCAATTGCCATTTCAAAAAGCACTAAGGAAAACACCGCTACTCAGAGAGATTATTTACGACGGTTCGGATAAGACAGCAGACATTGAACAAAAGATCAATACATTTTGGGGACAGAAGTCACTTGAAGAGTACCTGGAATACGCTGTTATTGATTACAACTACATTGATCCAAATGCTTTTTTAATAACAGAGTTTGATGAGTTCGATTCAAACAAAGAGAAAGCAAGTCCATATCCGTTTGTTGCTACATCAGAAGAAGCTATAATGTTTGAGTACAGGAATGAGAATCTTCAGTATTTGATTGTCAGGCTCCCGATCAAGTTCATGGAGAAAGATGTTGAAAAGGATGGGTTTAAGTTCACCATGTACCTGGGTGCCGATACTATCCAGTTAACAGAAACCGGGGCCGCAACGGACAAAATTGAGATAAAGTCTAAGTTTTATGAATACCAGGAGTTTTACCCTGGTGCAAAGAAAGTACCTGCAGTGAGGTTTGGATTTGCGCGGGATGCTGAGACGAAAGGCCGGACGTTCATATCAGTGTTTCATCCGGTGATGATACTACTTGAGAAGTTGATGAAAACAGATTCAGAGCTGGATCTTTCAACCGCTATGACTGCATTTCCACAGAGGTTTGCTTATGTTGATAAATGTTCAAACAGGGATTGTAACGGCGGAAAGCTTCTGGATGGTCATACTAACTGCCCTAATTGTAACGGGACCGGACAGCAGCCGCTTCATTCAGGAGTTAAGGATGTTATCACTCTCACTATTCCAAGAGACACCACTCAGATGATCGACCTTGAAAGGATGCTGGTATATAAATCACCTCCTATCGAGTTGCTTACCTTCAATAAAGATTATGTCAATGACCTGCGCATTTTGGTGCATACCATGATGTTCAATAACGAAATAGCCACCCGTGCTGAGGTTGCAACGGCAGTCACTGCCACGGAAAAGAACTTCGGGTCTGACAATATGAACGACACTCTTTACCCTTTTGCCAGGAACTACTCTTCGATATGGGAGTTTGTCGTAACGGACATAGCCACGTTTACCGATCTGGGAGAGGGCTTAACGGTTCATCATAAATTCCCGAATGACTTTAAAATGAAAGGAATCACTGAGCTGATGAAAGAGCTGAAGGATGCTAAAGATGCAGGGGCTTCGACTTCAACCATAGCAGCTATTGAAGATGACATAAACGAGATTCTCTATTCAGACCGTCCGGGGGACCTTAAGAAGATTCGGGTTAAGTCGCTTGTAAATCCCTTCCGGGGTTATCCCGAGGCTACTGTAAGGCTTCTAATTAGTCAGGGACTGACACCTGAGTATAACGCTGTACTTTGGTCGAATATGGAATCTATTTTTAATGAGTTAGAGCTCGAAACACCTGATATTTACAACATGAATATCAAAGTGATTAACGAAAGAGTTAAGTTAAAGACTCAGGAGTATATCGCACAAATGAAGTCAGAAGTTCCTGAACCGGTGCCAAATCAATTCTGATATGGGAAGATTCGCAAGTAAAGAAGAAACTGTAATAGTTGCATGGAGCGGAGTAACCGGCAAGCCTGCATGGATAACCGGGGCGACTACCGTAGGCCAGAACCTAATCACTCTGGCTAATCCCGGAGCAATTACTTTCATTCGTCTTAATGCTAATAACTCCGTTAGTGCTTTGAGTGCAGCTGATTTTAAAACAGCTCTTTCTATTGGTGGATCAATGGAATGGCCGGGAGCAGGGATTCCTTTGAGTACAGGGGCTTCACCTTGGGGGACTTCTTATACGACAACCGGAAGCGGAACGGTAATTGCCTTAGCTGCGAGTCCTACTCTTACCGGTAAAATAACCATAACAAGTGGCGTTAATGACTGGGGCATGTTAATGAACTCTCCTAACTCATTAGGTCAGTCTTATGGACTTGGAATAAATGCGGGTACGAACACAACAGATCATGCTCTTGAAATATCAGGAGCAGCAGGTGGAGATTATTTGAGATTAAGGGGGGATGGATGGTTGTCATTAGGGCACAGAACACCTACTGCACCACTTCACTTATCTTACACCGGAACTCATAAGTTCAGGATAACACATACAGCAGTATCTTCATTTGCGGTTAAGAGTGCTTCGGATGGTACTTCATGGTATATGGGAGGAGAACACGATAGGAAATTAGCTTTAGGAAGAAACGATATTGAGGATATTGTTATTTTGCCCACTACCGGAAATGTTACAATAAGAGGCGGTCTTCATGTAGGAGGTGAAAGTGATCCGGGTGATAATAATATATTAGTTGACGGTTATATAAGGTCTTATGTTACGCCTTATGCAAGCCAGACTACAGGATGGAATATTTCACAAATTGGTGCGGGTGACTTTAGATATTTATATGCGGATGAATTACACGCAAAAGCTTTTATAGCAGACCTTGAACAAGCTCTGGCAGGCGGTCAGATTATATGTAAGTCAGTTGCTCCCTTAGCAGCTGTGTTCACTATTCCTGCCGCAGAGGCTGCAGCTACATTAGTTGTAGAATCATTTAAAGGGTTTGATACTTTTAAAGTATTTGTTGATGGCGATATGATTCGTCTCAGACAATTTGATAGAACAGGCACTTCTTTAAGTATTACAAATACATGGGGAACAGTCACATGGGTATCTACTGACGAAATTAATAAAACACAAACATACACATTTACAAGATCAGCCGCACCCAATGCCGGGGCTGGCAGCGGGACAATAGGTATAGGAGTATTAGCATTGGATTATGGTACAACAGGTAATGGATTTCTTGAGAGTAATGCTATTGACGGTGCAATGGCTGCTAATTCTCCGTATCATCAAACAGTAACATGGACTGGACATCCGAACTCTGGATTAGTCGTTAAAAGCAGGCTCGGTAATTTAGAAGGATTAGCCGGATATGATATAGTGCCTGCAGATCCTGGTTATGGGCTATATAGCCAAAATGTTTATTTATCAGGTAAGATTGTAGCTACATCAGGATATATCGGAGGAGTTACCGGATGGGCTATAACAGCAGGTTCATTAATAGCTGGTTCAGGTGCTACAAGAATAGAATTAGATACTACCACTGGTATTCACATGGGAGCGACCGCTTTTGCATCAGCTCCATTTAGGGTTACACCAGCAGGAGCTATGACTGCTACATCGGGAATGATAGGCGGTTGGAGTATTAACTCTGCGTATCTTGCTAAAGACACAGGGGCAAATATTACTTCCGCAGGGATGGCTCCTGACGATTATCCTATTTTCATTGGTGCAACATATGCTAATAGGGCTACAGCTCCATTTAGAGTGACTCCTAATGGTGTTGCTACATTAACTGGATTATTTATTTATGGGTATACTGGAGTGAGTAACGTGGTAGTACATTCACATGATGCCGAGACATCATCTAATTCTGTCACATACGTAAAAGTTAAAACAATTACGTTAGGATCGTATGTTGTAGGCGACAGGACGTTAAGGATAAAATTTGATTTACAGTCAAATGACGGTAACCAGGTACGGGGAATCATATACCGCAATGGGGGGTCTGTAGGAGCTGAAAGAACAACAACATCACTGACTTATGTAACTTATTCTGAGGATATAACAGACTGGTCAGCAGGTGATCTGATAGAATTGTATATAAAAAGTGATGTTGGTGGTGTAAGTAGAGCAGATGTTCAGAACCTGAGAGTATGCGGGAGTCATACTATTTTGACAAATGAAATAACTGGAACTAATTCATAAAAATTTAAACAACATGAAAAAAATAATCCTTGAAGTTGAAAAGTGGAAGATCATAGTTGATTTCCTTTCCACAATACAGATTCCTTTGGCGCAGAGTGCTAATGGTCTTAGCCTTATTAATGCCATTAATTCAGCACAGGAAGTCAATACAGAAGTTAAAGAGCCTGAAAAGAAAAAATAAGATGCGTTTCAGTATCATCATGCCCTCCCGCCTCGTTCCATATCCGGGGTGTGCCTCATTTCTGGATCAGAAGATTGTCAGGGCAATAGATTCAGTTCTTTCGCAGTCTTACAAAGACTTTGAACTATTAGTCATCTCAGATGAATGTTCTTTAACTAAATCAATAGTCAAGCAATATACCGACAAAAGACTTGTTTTACTCGAATGCAAGCACAAAGCTATATTTGATAATTTGCCACGCAATACAGGGATTGAGGCGGCCAAAGGCGAGTATATAATTTACATTGATGTTGATGACTATTGGGGTGAAGATCATCTGAAGATTGTTGAAAAGAATTTAAGCTCATTTGATTGGGTCTGGTATAATGATATTATCTTTAACGGCGGATGGATCGAAAGAGCTTGTAATATTAAGAGTAAGGGCGGATGCGGAACGTCAAATGTGTGTTACAAAAGAAGTCTGAACCTTCGTTGGGGTCGTCCAGGTTATGCTCATGACTATTTCTTTTTGCAGCAACTTTTGATGTTTCCGAATAATAGTAAGATTGAAACACCGGAGTATTTTGTTTGTCATGCGCCTGGCTTATGGAATCTTTAAAATAGAACTATGAAAATAGCAGCCGTAACAATCACATACAATCGACTGGAGTTAACTAAAAAGACAGTTGATTCATTTTATGAAAAGACAAATGTAGATTATCATCTATTTGTCGATAATGGATCAACGGACGGCACTCAGGACTGGTTAAAGAGTAGGTTTGATCATATCTTCTTAGATCAGAACTACGGCATAACAGAGGCCTTTAAAACAGCAGTAGAGAGATTGACAGACTTTGACTTTATACTTAAGCTGGATAACGACATTGAGACGGTCACCGATGACATACTGGCAAAGATGCTAAAGTTTTATGAATTGAACGGGTTGAGGTATGTTTGTAGTCCGGTTGATCTTAACTTAGATCCTAACTTTGCGCCCCGTTCATTCGGCAAAGGTATGTTACATGGTTACAGGGTGAGTTACGTATCTCATACCGGTGGTGCTTTTCAGTTAATCCCGATTGACATTTGTCTGAAGCTTATGGACGAATACAATCACTTCAAACTTGGTGATCAGGCAATAGGAGGTTTTTATCAGGGTAACGGTTTTAAGCCTGTTTACCTTCTGGATTTGGAAATGAAGCATATCGGATTGAATCAGTCAACATCAAATTATATACTATGATACTTTATGCTGTATTTGGAGTCGAAAATCATGCAGGCAGAACATTGCTTGGAATTTATTATTCAAATTATCTTGCAGAATGTAGACAAGAATCAGTGAATGAGAAAATACATGGATATGACAAGATTATTGTTCAGCAAATAAACGTAAATGAAGATATAGATGACTTATGATCTTATCATAGTATCTCAAAGCAATGGCGACCTGATACAAGTCACTCAGAACTGTATTGATTCAGCACGAAAAGATAAAGCAGATTTGAACATTATAGTTGTAGAGACTGGCAATCCTTACAGGTATGATGTTGATAAGATCATTCAGTATAACGGGGAGTTCAATTATAACCGGGCCCTTAACATGGGGCTGAAATACGCTAAGTCAGACTTTCAGATCCTTGCAAACAATGATATTATATTCCATCCCGGATGGTCAAAGATCGGGCCCCTGATGAAAGTAAACGGGTATATGTCATCTTCTGCTCTATCGAATGATCGCAGGCAGGCATTTTGTAAGCCCGGTAATTTGGGTTACGAGGGTTATGTCATAGGGATACATTTAACGGGCTGGTGTATATTCACATCAAAAGAACTCTGGCCCCTGATTGGGAAGCTGGATGAGAAGTTTCGTTTCTGGTACTCTGATAATCTTTATGCCCGGCAATTGGAGAGACAAGGTATTAAGCATGCTCTTATATGTTCAGTGAGGGTTGATCATATCGGGAGCCAGACGTTAAGTAAGCAGGCCCGTGGTGTTCAGAACCTGTATACATTTTCACAGGGAAGGGCTGTCAGGGAATTTAAAAGTATAAAGTGATGCCAAAAGTGACACAGTCAAATAAAGTAATACCAAAGATATACCGGAGAAACTACTCTGATATCGCAATGCTATTTTTTATTGACGGTCAAAGGTCTATCATGCCAGCTATCACAGTAGAGAAAGCAATGTATAACTTTTTTAAGTTTATCGGAGAGGAAGACTATAACATTGAATCAAAGCTGATGACATATAGCAGGCTAAAAAAAGAGTTTTACGAATCCCAGCGCCATGCGGACACCTAAGCGTATTTCGGACATACTGAACCGCAAACAGGAGTTTATCAACGCTAACCGGGATAAGCTCGAAAAGTCTGTCATTAAGATTCAGGATAAGTTTCTGAGCCAATTGCTCTCTGAGATAATCCCTGATCTGGAAATTGAAAACGGACTGATAAAAGATTCAACACATAACTATCGCATCCTTTCAGGACTGGATAGGGTTTATAAAGACTTTACCGCTGTTTCAAATGCTCTATTAATACCTCAGATCACAAAAACAATAACCGGGATCAACGAAATCGGCCGGGACTATTTTAAAGTTGTGATGAATGAATCAATGACTTTGAGGTTCGATAAAGTCCTACAGGCGACAATCAATAAAATGAGTATCAGGATTGGTTTAAAGGACGGGAAGTCAATTTCAGGCGGGTTCCTGGATTCAGTTATAAAAGACAATTCAACTCTGACAAACGTTAAAAACTATGTCACTAAGTCAGTTACCGGGCAAATAGATTCAAAGGAGTTTATTAAAGGACTGAGTAAAATGGTCACAGGGGACGAAAAGATGGGATTAATGGAGCGGCAATACCAGAGATACGCGTATGACCTTTATCAGCAGTACGACCGGGCATACAATACTTCTTTGGCTAAAGAGTTTGATATGAGGTACTTTCTTTATCAGGGCGGACTGATTGAAGATTCAAGAGATTTCTGCGTGGCTCACAATAATAAAGTATGGTCAATAGATGAAGCCGCTGATTGGGATCGGTGGATGCCATGGATGGGTGAATATCCCCCGGGTTATGAGATCAAACAGAAAGATCATTATGAAATACCTTCTTATCTAGGCTATCCTGGCTACCAGCCTATGACTGACTTTGGAGGGTACAATTGCAGACATGGCATCGGGTTCATTGGTGACGATTTAGCCTTTGAGTTGAGGCCAAGTTTGAAAGGAAGTGAATAAAACTATTAAAATAGTTGTAAAAATAAAAACTTAGTTTTAACTTTGAAAATAATTTTGAATTATGGCAAATGTATTTCTTGTTAAAGATGGACAAAGGCGACCATTCAGCATAAATGCCGCAAAGATCGCAATTGAGCATTTCGGGTGGAGTGAGATAACCACGCCGCCGAAGCCCTTGGAAGTCGGGACAAAAACAAAACCGACTATAATTGATAAACCGGTTAAGCTGAAAGAGTTTCCGATTGAGAAGGCCAATGATGATCTGGCAGAGATTCCAAAGACTGAAATAATTCAGCCTGATGTTGATTCCGGGAATACAGAAACGGAAGTACCCGTTAAAAAGACCCGCAAAAGTCCTGTTAAATCAAAATCGAAAGCGAAATGATGCACGAAATCACTTCCAAGCAAACCGGAAAGGTTCAGGTAGTCTCACAGGAAACGTGGGATAACATTGTAGCCCGTGGATGGGATAAGAAATACATCCATAACGTAATCCAGGAACGCAAGCTAAAAGACGTCCCGGTAATACCAGCTGAAATTAAAACCACAACTAAAAAAGTCAATAATGGATAAGATTATTAATGCGGAAGCATTTGAGGCATTTCTGGTAAAAGCCTTTAAATTTACCACTGAGGAACTGGCCAGCCTTTATAACGAGGCCGGAGAATTAACTGAATTTACTTCTATTGAGCGCAAAGATGCTGAGAGGATATCGAAACTTTCAGCCGATAAGACAAACCAGTACAACAGAGGCTTAAAGGAAGGAGCCATGAAGCTGGAGAAGGAACTCAAAGAAAAGTATGAGGTTGAATCTGATCTTATAGGGATCGAATTGTTTGATCATGTCATTGAGACAAAAATAGCTGATGTCGAGAGTGCAAAACCAGAGGAAGTATTGAAACATCCTGAGGTAATCAAGGCACTCAATGAAAAGGACAAGCTTCTGAAAGCAAAGGATAAGGAGTTAATTGACAAGCTGAAAGCAAAAGAGGATGAGATAAATTCCGCTAATCTTTTTAAAGAGGTGGAATCATTCGGACTTGCTGAGTTTGACAATCTTAATCCGATTCTCCCGGAGGATGCCCGTAAGGCTAAGGCCCTTAAAGATGTTCTTGTAGGTGAACTGAAGAAATACAAATACCAGAGAGATGCCGATGGGTTCATTGTCCTGAAAGAGGACAGCACACCGCTACTGGATGATCACGGTAATCATATCAATTTCAAAGATCATATAAAAGGACACGCCGAAAAGTACTTTGATTTTAAAACTGCTGAAGATCGTTCAAGTTCAGGGTTAAAGCCTGTTCCCGGTCAGGGTAATAAAGTCAGGAAGCCAAAAGACGAAGCAGACTATCAAAGCATGATGAAAGATCCGACCCTCACGCCAAAACAGAAAATTGAGATTAAGGATTTACACATTAAAAATTAAAAATCATGTCACAAATAGGAATACTTGAATGCGGATATTTGACAGATGTCAATATCGAACAGGAACGAGCATGGGAAGATCCCATAAAGAATATTGATCTGAAAGCGAATGCTGATGCTGCCAGGGCTGTACTTGAAAATCAGCAGGTGAATATGGGGCCTTTGATGGTTAAGGACAAAAAGAACATTATTAACGTGGAATGGCTAACCGATTGCGATGCCACTACTGAGTCATGTTCTGACGACTGTACGATTGATGGTGCTGACTCTACCCCGGAATGTAAAGAGTATGAAATTACCTGCCTCAGGGAATCAGCTTTTAAAGTTGCTGACCGGGTTTACAGGGAGAGAACTATTAAGAACACCCAGAGTATTGCGTTTCTTATCGAGAGGCGCAAAAAACTGCTCGATGAGTGGATAGCTCAGTATATTGTTACTTTTCTTCAGTCTGAGGCAGGCACAAACGTATTTACCGGAAGTCCCGGAACCGTTGCAGCTGCCCTGACTACCATCCCGGCCGCAAACTGGAATGATAACATCTGGGGTTACTTTGCCCGTGTTGCCCTCGGAAACCAGTTTACTAATCCCTATGCAATATCCGGTGATAACCTTTTCCAGCTTGTTTATAACAGGCTTGCAGAGTATCAGAACGCTGACGGTAAAGGAAATGTCAATAAGATGGGCGGACTCAGGGATCGCACTTATTTTGACGTGTTCAATGTCGAGGCTATCGCTGCCGGTTATACCTTCCTGCTTCACAAAACAGCCGCTGCCTTTATGAGCAAATCATGGTATCCCGAAGGAGCCGGAAATGCTATTGAGTTAATGGCGGATCAGAAAGCATGGAGCGAGTCATCCAGGAACCTTCCCGGAGTTGTTTATGATGTTTTCGCACAGAGAACTTGCGTAAGCAACGAGTATTACACTGCCTTTAAGGTCCAGCTTCATGGTGTGGCTGCACTGAATCCTACTCCATGTAGTGTAACCAATTCAGGGATTTTAGCATTCAGTTGCGTTTGATCCATGTAAAAATAACTTTATGTTTATTTGAATCAAAGGTACTTGTATTAACTTGCAAGTACCTTTTTTAATATAATTAAATGATAAAATGGAAAAGTTAAATGTAAAAGATTTCGGAGGTGCTTCCGTAGTAAGAGGTTCCGGCATGAATGAGATATTAAAACTCAAAGGCAAATATACTGCTAAGTGTTTTGATAAAGATGGTAATCTCAAATGGGAGGACACTATTGATAATGTTGTTACCGATGTTGGAGCTAATCAGCTTTTGGATTCAGCCTTTGGATCAGGTCCAGTTGCTGGCCCGTTTCTTGGCCTTATCAGCTCGGTAGGTTATACAGGCGTTCCTGTTGTAGGGGATACAATGGGTTCTCATGCTACATGGGTTGAGGCAGGTAATGGTACTAATTATCCTAACTGGTCGACTCCTACAAGTAATGCAAGGGGCACTATGTCGTTTGCCGCTGCTGCTACAAGGGCAAAGGCACTGAGTGCTGCAATATCCTTTATAATTGCAACAAATGGCGGTACTGTCAAGGGTTGTTTTGTGGTATTCGGAACCGGTGCAGTAGCTACAAACAATAACACTTCGGGAGTACTTTATTCAGCAGGACTGTTTACAGGCGGCGATAAGGTGGTAGGGGTTGGTGATACCCTGAATGTAAGTTATTCAACTTCGGTATAATTTCTTAAATGGCAACTCGTTTCTATTTACCAGCCAGCGGAACGCCTCCTCTTGCTTCTCTTGCGAAAGATGCTAATTGGGAGTTAGAGACTGGTTTAGTACGTTTGCCTACATTTATAACAAAACAGGATACTGCACTTGCTACTTCAACAAGGACATGGACATCTACACTAACTCAACAATGGTGTTGGTATCAATTTCAGAGTGAACAATTATTAGCAGCACACGACTGGACTACTGCCGATACTGTAAGTATGGTATTAGGAAAGTGTGGTGAGGAGGCTGCTCAAACAGATACATATCTTGCTTATTGTATAAGAGTAGTTAGTGTAGATGGATCTGTTATTAGAGGAATTATAGGAGCAGTACAGGCAGTAGCGGGAACAGAATATCCTTTAATAGCTTCAGCTGCTACAAGAATATTTAATGCTGTAACAACAGGTGCAACTAATTTTTCATCTCAGATAGGTGATAGAATTATTATTGAGATAGGAGTACATGGAGTTACTCCTTCTGCTACTAATGTTCAACAACGTATTGGTGATCCATCTGCAG
This sequence comes from Bacteroidales bacterium, assembly GCA_003501665.1. Classification (GTDB taxonomy): domain Bacteria; phylum Bacteroidota; class Bacteroidia; order Bacteroidales; family VadinHA17; genus LD21. Next base: position 18,562 of record DNOQ01000339.1, read on the forward strand.
TAGAGGATTTTGCTCTTACTGCTGCATTAACTACTGATTTAGTTTCATGGGTTGAATTGTCCAGAACAGTATCATTAGGAACTGCACCCGTTGAAGCTGCTATTGTCGAATCAACATCAGCCACAGAGTCGGGATCAAACGTACTTACCGGGTTATCTGAAAGGATTGAAGCTGTAACAAATGCGGATTCTCCGAGTGCAGTTGCAACGCTATTATCTGCCATATCTGAGGCCGGAACCGGGGAGGATTCTATAAGTTCCGGTTTATTGCTTAATTCTGCAATTAGTGAACCGGTAAATAGCAATGATACTTCTGATGCAATTTTGATGTTATCCTCTGCAATTACCGAGGGTGTTACTGCTTTGGATTCTGAAAGTTCAACTTACATTACTTTATCAGATATTACGGAACCAAGTACATTGTCAGATGAACTGAGCTCTATATTTACCGGACTAAGTGCAATAACAGAATCAGCTTCTTTATCGGATATTGAAAGTGCAATTGCAGTATTTATTAATTCTATTTCTGAGATCGGGTCACTTGAATCATTGGAGAGTTCAGTTAATGTAACTCAGTCCGCAATAAGTGAAGATATTCCGATTACGGATGAAACTACCAGCGCTATATCTATTGTTTCAGAGGTTACTGAAACTGTAGGCGTAACAGATACTTCAAATGGTGAAGTGCAGACCGATATAATTACAGCGTCTATCTTAGAAGCAACTGAAAGCACTGATGTAACTGGTTCAGTTCGGATACTTTCAGCGGTAATCAGTGAAAACTCAACACTTGCTGAAATACTGACTTCGCTTGCACTGTTAAATTCAGCGGTACAGGAAGAATCGTTTGTATCTGATTTATTAGATGCTGAAATAATCGGAGAGGGTGAGATTATCCCTGCTGACATAATTGAATACATAAACGGACTGGATACGTCAAACGGCATACTTATTCCGTATTCTGATGATAGCATGATTACCGTTAACAGGATAATAGGTACTTCTTTGACAGTTGAGGCGAATATTAAAACAAAGACTATGCAAGTAATTAATATTACTCACAAAGCAATGAATTTCAGTAATACATTATATAAAAACTGATAACAAATGTCAATCAAGGAATTTTATAACGGGGAGACTGTAGTATTTTCGTCTGAGATCAGGAGTACTTCAACTAATGAGTTATTTGATCCGACTTCTGTTGAATTAAAGATAACTAAGTTACGCAGGATAGCCAGCGACCTATTTATTGAGAAGGTTAATGATGTAATGGATAATGTATCTGTCGGTATTTATTCTTACAATTGGACTTCTGATGACACAGGTAGTTACGAGGTTGTATTTAAGGCTACCGATGGGACTTTAATCACTATTGAGAAACTGAAATTTAAAATAAAATAATATGTCTGTTAACAGCTGTTTCGATAACATTTTTGGGATGTCGCGCGACGAGGATCTGTGTGTAGACGGATGGGATCCTTCGTATGCCGTGTCCGCTTCCGGAAACTACATTGATGAGCTGCCAGGAATGACCCTGCGAATACTGGATGCAGTCGGGGGGAAAAATTCCATCTGGGAGCTGATGGATAATGCCAGACAAAACGGTATCAATGCTTTTAAGGCAGATATCATGTCGGAGCTGATGAAATACAACGAATACCGCCGGGAGAAGTTCGTTGGTGAAATAGGCCACAGGCGATTCACTCAGGTAATCACAAAAGACACTTATCACGGGATGAGGGTGTTTTCTGATATCCGGGGCGGGGTGTTTACTTTACGTGGAGTTACTTTGAATCTTAACACTACTGAAAATGTAAACCTATTGATTTATGATGACTTCAGTTTACTTCATACGATCGCTATTTCATCTGAGGCCGGGAAACCAAAGCTAACTTCCATCACTCCGATTGAACTTACTCTAAACGGCAATTATTATTTCATCTATGCACCC
>DNOQ01000611.1 GCA_003501665.1 Bacteroidales bacterium
TGGCATATTTCAGAAGCGCCGGATCGGAAAAACATTTATCCGAAAGGATCAGTATAATCGGTATAGAGCATGCAATTGTCCAGTGGGGCTCTACATGTCCCCTTAAAGCCATCAGCCAGAAAAATATCAGAAAACCCGATATCTGGAAATAATAAGCCCTTTCAAGGAGATTTACCGGTTTAAATCTGATCATAACATATATGACGGCACCGAGGGTAAACGGATTAAAGACCGCCATCTGGTTAGGAAGATATTCCAGAAAGTATGCCCACCTGAAACCACCTGATCTGTCAACCAGGTGGTATTGAAAGCTGGGGAATCCGTTTACTGTCTGCCAGTATATATGGGGAGAAAGTATCACCAGAGCAATGATCCCCGACAACCAGAACCTGTAAATTTTCAGAAGTTTCAAATTTGAAAGGATCACAAATCCGATAACAAGGACTGCCTGATATTTACTGTAAACAAGTCCTGACATCGACATTGCCAGCAGAAGAATGTTCTTCCATTTCTGGTTGTTGATGAACCGTTTGTAAGCGAGAAAGAATAGTGCGATAAAGAATAAAAGAGGAGAATCGGGTGATGTCAGTACCCCGTATGCCGAAAAGAGGCTTATTGATGCGGCAATTATGAAGAAGATCACTACATTTCCTCTGTCGGGTTTCTTAAAACCTGCAATACTCCATATTAATATAATGGTGGCTATCTGCAGGATCACGGTCATAAAACGGATGCCAAGATTCCCGTTGAACAGCTCTGAGCTTATCCTTGTCATCAGTGCAACAAGAGGGGGATGATCATAATAACCCCAGTCGAGGTATTTACCGAATAAGCCATAATAAGCTTCATCACTCAGAACCTCTGTAAAGATGGCCTGTAACAGGTTAATTACAAACCAGAGTAACAGAAAAAATATAAGAGTATTTCTGTAATTACCGGTTATTGTCTGTCCGGCCTGATCAGTTAAGTGAATATTCCGGGTTTTCAATGCTTCAGTCTGATATTATTCAGATTGACAGAGATTTTCAATGCCTGTTCGTTGTAAACATTCCTTTCGGTAAAATGAAATGAGAATAACAATCTGGCATTTACAATATCATTTCTCAAAAAATCAAGGTAAAGATCCGAACGGTTGTAAGTGTTTGTCCTGTAGAATGGATCGCCCCAGTAAAGTTCATTATTATGATCCCGATAAAAGGACATCTGTCCTTCGCCTGCATAAAATGTATTAAATAATCCGAATCTTCTGTATTCAATATAAGTTTCCGAAAGGAATCCGTTATGTATGAGCCAGCCTGTATTATCGCCCCGGGCACGATCGAGCCCCGTAACATATCCGGCATTAAATTCAAGTCGGTCAAATATTGTTTTTTCTGAAAGATCAAATCCTGCTGAAGCAAGCAACATTATATTATCATGTAATGCTTCATCAATAGCAGGATCCTTAATACCAGCGAAATGAAACATGTAGCTGAATTGCTGAACATAGAAAATACCTCTCTCATACCTCCCGGAAAATCCCACAAAAAATGCTTCACGGTGTTCAAACGACTGGCGGCTTGTCCAGTCGAGCCATAAGTTGGCAGAAAGGCCGGCATGTGAATAATCAAGAAGAATGCCGTTCATATTTGGCCTGTAATAAGTAAGCGAATCCCTGAAAAATAAACGGGGATATCTGTCAAGTGCAAAATCTCTCGGGAATGCTCCGGCAATGAATCTCAGAGGATCCCCTCTGTACATATAATAGGCTGTCGGGGTAACATTATCAATTATATTATGGCTCCCATATTCATGTAGCATATTTACCCCGGCAACAATTGAGTGAACCGAATCAAATTTCAGACAAAATCCCGGTGCAAACCGTACTCCTGCCATTGTCTGAGGGATCTGAACAAGAGATTGCCCGAATTCGGTGTTATCAAAAAATGAATATAATCCTGCCTGCCACGCTGTCTGCTGGGAAAAAGCTTCAGAAGACAATGCAATTGAAATTATGATAATCCTTAACGAGCTTTTCATTTCCGGACAATTGACGGGGGACAAAATTAGAATTAATAATTATTTTAAAAACCGGTAAATTGAAGTTTTTTATTTGAATTTCCGTATTTTAGCGCATTATTATCCTGTATGTCAAATCTGGTTATAATACCGACTTATAAGGAAAAAGAAAATATTGAACCACTTATACGAACCATCTTTTCGCTGAGTGTTCCCTTCAATATCCTTATCATTGATGATAATTCATCTGATGGCACGGCCGAAAGTGTCAAAAACCTTCAAACGGAATTTAAAGATCTTCATCTTATTCAGCGCCCGGGCAAACTGGGACTCGGAACCGCCTATATAACAGGATTTCAATGGGCTCTTAAGAACGGCTTCAATTACATTTTTGAAATGGATGCAGATTTTTCCCATAATCCTGATGACCTTATCAGGCTTTCAAAAGCCTGCCATGAGGATGGTGCGGATATGGCAATCGGATCGAGATATATCAGTGGTGTTAATGTTGTAAACTGGCCGCTTTCAAGGGTTCTGATGTCATATATTGCCTCAATTTATGTAAGATTGATTACCAGGATGAAAATAATGGATACGACTGCCGGATTTGTATGCTATAAAAAAGAGGTCCTGCAGAATATTCATCCTGAACAGATCAAGTCAAAGGGTTACGGATTCCAGATTGAAATGAAGTTCATAGCGTGGAAACTGGGTTATAAGATTGTGGAGATACCTATAATATTCACTGACAGAAGACTTGGATCCTCTAAAATGTCGGGTGGCGTTTTTAATGAGGCATTATGGGGAGTGATCAGGATGAAAATAAGGAGCTGGTTTATTAAGTACAGGCGCAATGGCTCAATGGCGCAGAGGCGCAGAGGCTCAGGGGCACAGAGGCTCAGGGGCGCAGAGGCTCAGGGGCGAAAAGGGGAGTGAAGGTGTCAGGGTTAAAACCAGAAAAAAATTTAATGTCCGGTATTTTAATAAAGAATCCCACAATTATAAATGAAGGGCTCTCTTTCATTGGGGATCTCTATATCAGAGATGAAATAATCTCAGCATTTGGCCCTCCGGGACAAGTTGCAGTTCCGGATGGCACAAAAATAATCGATGCAACTGGATTAATCCTGATACCTGGTGTAATAGATGAACATGTACATTTCCGGGAACCGGGTCTGACACACAAGGGGGACATATTCACCGAGACCCGTGCTGCAGCAGCAGGGGGAGTTACTTCCTTCATGGACATGCCGAATACTTTACCTCAGACCACAACTTTAAAAGATCTTGAAGAGAAATTCCGGATCGGATCCGAAAGATCACTGATAAATTATTCCTTTTATTTTGGTGCCACAGACGATAATCTGTCGGAGATAATGCGAGCCGATCCCGGAACCGTTTGCGGTATCAAGCTCTTTATGGGATCCTCAACAGGCAATATGCTGGTTGATAACGAGAATGTGCTTAAGGAATTGTTCAGGAAAGCCCTGATGCCCATAGCTGTGCATTGTGAGGATGAAACAACGATCAGAAGAAACTCAGAGAAATTCCGGCAAAAACACGGGGAAAATGTCCCGATGAAATTCCATCCCCTGATACGGAGCAGGGAAGCCTGCTTTAAATCTTCGTCTCAAGCTGTAAATCTTGCAAAGGAATTCAATACCCGTCTTCATATCCTTCATCTTTCAACAGCCGACGAAATGAAGCTTTTAAGTGCAGAAGAACCTCCTTATGAGAAGCGGATCACCAGTGAGGTATGCATTCATCACCTGTGGTTTGATGATACTGATTATGAGGAACTGGGATCAAAAATCAGATGGAACCCTGCAATTAAGACCGGATTCGACAGGAAAGCGCTGATAGAAGGATTAAATAATGATCTGATCGATGTCATAGCAACAGACCACGCACCTCACACTGCTGAAGAAAAATCAGGTAGTTACTTTAAATCTCCGTCAGGAGCTCCGATGGTACAACATTCGTTGGCTGCGATGCTTGAATTGTGGCAAAGAAAGATTTTCAGCCTGGAAAAAATTGTGGAAAAAATGTGTCACAATCCGGCAATACTTTTCAATATCAGCAAACGAGGTTTCATAAGGGAAGGATATAAGGCTGATCTGGTTCTTATCGATCCCGAACATGCATGGAGTGTTTCGCGGAATAATATCCTCTACAAATGCGGCTGGTCCCCGATGGAGGGCGTTACCTTCAGTTCCAAAGTGGTAAAGACTTTCGTTAACGGCACCCTGGTTTATAATTACGGGGAGATAAATGAAGATTACAGGGGGCAGCGGCTGGAATTTAAACGGTAATTCAGTACTTATCGAACCG
>DNOQ01000532.1 GCA_003501665.1 Bacteroidales bacterium
TCTTGATGGCGATTCTTACAGTAAAATTTCTTGAATGTGATCTTAATGCACACCAAAAATACAGGTTTGATGCGGCACCTGCAGTTGCAATAGGATTGCTTATCATTCCACTTTTCGATACTTTAAGGGTATTTGTTCTGCGGCTTGGGAATGGTAAATCACCATTTAAAGCTGACAGAAATCACATACATCATATTCTTCTGAGTATGGGATTGTCTCATCTCAGGGTAACAATAATAATACTTCTGGTTAATTTGTTTTTCGTATTATTTTCTATTGTTTTTCAGAGAATTGGAGTGTTCTTCCTAATATTACTGATGCTCATATTTATGGCGGTTCTCTCTTTCGTCTTACATGCACAGGCACATCGCCATAAGCAATAGATACAATGTTTTGTGCATGACTAATTCCCGAAAATGAAACATAAACAGATTCTTACAGAACTAAAGTCAGGGAAAGAAATCCGTATTATGGCAGGCATTTATTTTCTTTGCCTCACTTTGGTTTCGATTTCTCTGCCCAGAAGCTGGTCATTATATCCTTTGGGCATTACTCTGTTTTTTGGACTTGCAGAATGGATAACAGACTTTAGGGAAAATCTGAAATTGTTCAGGCAGAAGTTATTATATATTATACCTCTTGTACTGTATTTTATCATTCATGCAACAGGACTTCTATTTAGTACAAATCTTGTAAATGTAATTGATAAGCTGATGTTTATTTTAATCCCGGTTATTGGATTCCCCATTTTCATTAATAATCGTTTTATGATAAACATTAATCTTATTTTGAAATCATTCATTTACGGGATTTTATTTGTTTGTTTGTTGGAGTGTGTATATGGATTATTGAACAGTCTCATACCATTAAAAAAACCGGTGGTACTCATATATGAAGCTGATTCTCAGTTATCACCATTCAGGCATGAGCAGCTTTCACTATTTGAGCACCCTACATATCTTTCAATGAAAGTAATATTTACGCTTGTGCTGATTTTACAATTTAAACGGGAATTAGGCTTTTCGAATACATTAATTTTTCTCACAGTCATAATATTGCTGGGATTTATTTTTTTGCTTTCTTCTTTAACAGGTCTGGTGATCCTGACAATTCTTTTATTAATATTTTTGTATCGCTTTTTCAGGTTATATAAAATTGCCTATTTGTTAGCAATTATACTACCTGTCATTATTCTGGTAACTTACAGGATAACTTCCCTCAATTCCCGATGGAACAATAAAATTAATGTAGTATTAGACCGTTATAAAACCGGAGAATCTGATTTAAGAAATATTGATCCCCGGTTTCTCGAATGGTTTACAGCAATTGATCTGATTCAGAAAAGTCCACTTTTGGGTGTTGGAATCGATTCCAGAGAAATTCTTGCCAATGAATATAAGAAAAATGGGTATGAATATGAAGCTTCTTTAAAGCTTAATGCCCATAACCAGTTCCTTGAAACCCAGCTGGCATTTGGCATACCAGGGTCGATAGTACTGCTCTGGATGGTGTTATTCCCGTTGATAAAACGTAAAAAAACATGGAATCCGGACCTGATTAACCCTTTTATGATCATAATTTGTGTTAGTATGTTCTTTGAATCTATTCTGGTACGCCAGTGGGGTATAATGTTCTTTGTACTGTTCTACTGTATACTCCTTTTGCCTGATAAACCGGTTATATCACAAACAATAAAGGGATGAACATGCAGCCCCTTTTTTTATCAGTATTTCCTGAAAACCTCTTTAAGTTTCTCCCGGTTTCGGATTATTATCAATAAAATAATCGTAAGAGCAAAACAGACCGGGATCACAAATTTTCCGTAATACCATCCTCCGTTGTGACGTTTTAAAGGCTGGAGAAAATCACTTATGACTGTAAGAATTTCATTGTGCAGATTTTTTTGCTGGTCAAGATAATGCTTCCTGTCATATAGTGCATATATATCGTTATATATAAGTTGTGTGGCATGTTCCTGAATAAAGATCATCTGTCCGCCTTTTTCCGGTTTCATGTTCCTCGTCTCTTCAAAATACTTTACTTTCTGCAGACTGTCGAGCTGTTCAATATCGTGATTAAGCCTTGCCAGAAGTTCATCTATCAATCTTAACCTTAAATCATTCTGCTGTATAAGAACAGGATTATTGTTGACATAGGAAAATATCCTATCTTTCATTTTTGGTATGCCTGCCGGATCTTTCAGCTGAACTTTTATAACAAACCTGTCATTCATCCTTACATTTACGGAATCATATACATTATGAGAATTGCGATAATCAACATAATCGGGTATACTGTCATAATTCTTGTCAATAACCCAGAAAGCATTAATATGTTTAATCTTTGAAGCTTCTGCAGGATCAATAGATAATGCTGTGGATATGCCTCCGTAGTTTTTTTCCTTGAGAAGGAGATCCAGCTGATTGATATTTGCTATCATTTCAGCGTTAGTAACAGTATTACTTCTCAGGGTCATCTCTGAAACATAGACCGGCTTAATGCTCCATTTTAATGCATATGAAAATCCTGCTCCGATTATTACGCTTAAAAATAATGGCAGAAAGTTTTTAATAAGAAAAACTGTTGAAACTAAAAAGCCACGGCCAATAGCCCTGAACCATTTTGATAATGTACGTCCCATTCTGTTAAAAAGATCACGGAGATCGATTTCATCCGTGCGCGTTTCTTTTGCAGGATCTGTTGTAGACATTGCTTTCTATTTAGAATATACTCTTAACAAAAGTAAAAATAATAAGAATTATTCCAAAAAATGTCAGATTGTCTTCAATACATTGCAGGCAAGATCTTTAATGAGGGGTTTATAATCAGTTATAAATTCCCCGGTTACCCGGTTGCCTATCACTGCGCAGATTGTCAGTGCTTTATGCCCGAGAAGTGACGATAATCCATAAAGCGCTGAGCTCTCCATTTCGTAATTACAGATAACTTTTCCCCTTAACTGAAATTCAGCCAGCTTCTTATTAACTTCACTGTCAAAAGGATCAATTCGTAGCTTTCTTCCCTGCGGACCATAAAATCCCGGTGCCGAAATTGTAATTCCCTTAATATATTTTTCGGAGCTGAACAACCCTGTAAGCTCCTCATTGGCCTTTACAGCATAAGGGTAGGAGAGAGTATCAGGCCATTCCAGATATTCTGCGAGAATATCCGAAAGAACCGTGTCAAGTATCCAGTCATATTCCGAGTAGAAATGCAAAAGCCCGTCAAATCCCACAGCAGTCTCTGTAACAACAAATGATCCGGCCGGAACATCACTGCGTAATCCCCCCGAAGTACCTACCCTGATCAATGTCAGCGACACCGGCTCCTCTTTTAAGGCACCTGTCTTGAGATCAATGTTTACAAGAGCATCCAGTTCGTTGATGAGAATATCAATATTGTCGGTCCCGATACCCGACGATATTATCGTAACTTCATTATTCTCAAACAGTCCGGTTACAGTCTTAAATTCACGGTTTTCCTTTCTTACCCGTATATCCCGTAATAACGGGGAGAGCATGTCGACCCTGCCGGGATCACCCACTATGATTATTTTGTCGGCAATATCTTCCGGATGAAGATTCAGATGAAATATACTTCCATCCCTGTTTGTGATCAGTTCAGTCTTGCTTTGCATAATTCAGATTATGCACAAAGATATATCTTTAGGCTGAATGGCTATTGATAGTAGTCCATTATTCTGCCTGAAATCAACAGCAGCGAAATTTCGGCAATCTTGGTCTGATATTGAACGGAAAGGAGTCTTTCCCTGGCATCGAGCAGACTCTTCTGAACTTCCCTGAGATCAATTCCCGAGAGGCTTCCCAGCTTGTATCTTTCCATTGCAATGGTAAGGTTTTCAGTGGCTGTTTCAAGATTTTCCTCTTCAAGTGTAACAAGCCTGAGGTAATTACTGTAAGCACTGTAAATGGTAATAAGGTCAGCTCTAACACCCTGTTCAATCTCCTGGTACTTAAGATCTTTATTTTCCAGTTCAATCGAAGAGTTACGTATAATTCTCCGTCTGTTGAAACCATCAAAGATGTTCATACCCATCGACAGACCGTAGTTCAATCCACTGGTAGCCTGATTTTTTGTATTACTGCTTGAAAAAGTATTGAAACCATAGGAATATCCGGATGAAAGATTCAGATAAGGATAAGAACGGGACACTGCAAGTTTGTAATCATATTCTGATATTGTCATACTTTTAGATGCTATCTGCAAACTGGTATTACGCGCAATTGTTTCTTCAACCAGTCTTTCATACAGAAGATTCTGATTGACCGATATTGATGTATCTCCTGTTGAGAAATATTCTCCCAGATCTTCGACTGCCATCATTTCATTAAGTCTTATCTGAGCAGCCCTGACAACTTCCACCTGGCGTGAGAGCCTTGAACTGTCTGAGTTTAAATAGACCCGCGATTGGAGTACCTGTAATTTTGAACTCGAACCGAGCAGATATCTGGCCTCGTCGATCCTCAGACGCTCTTTTGAGAGAGTTACTGCATACTTAAGGTTGTTCAGAAGTTTTACCTGCTGAATATAATTGTAATATCCTGCAATTATATCAGCAACCAGATTCTCGATTGAGAGCTGGGTATTCAGTTCGCCGATCTGTTTGAGCTCATTCAGTTTTCTGTAAGTTGTCCGGACACTGAATCCGTTAAAGATTGTCATGCCAAGATTTACTCCCGCTGATGATGTTGTGTTAAAAACATCTGAAGATTTATTTTGCGTACCATCCGCAAGATTCTGGGTAATATCGTTATATGTTGCTGAGTGTCTGCCACTCAGATCTACAGACGGCAAAAATCCAGCATTTCCCGGTGTAAAATTGTTTTTCGCTATTGTCTCACTGTTTTTTGTTATCAGGATTGAATAGTTTCTTTCCAGTCCTGTACTGATACAGTCATTTAAGTTGTAGACTTTTTGCGCATATATATTTCCGGTTCCGGAAANNGCGAAGAACATTCCGCCTACCACAGCAATCCCCATTGCAATGCGGCTCTGGGCTCCTTCTCCCAGACCGATAGCAAGAGGAGAAATGCCAAAAATCGTTGCCAGGCTGGTCATCAGAATTGGCCGGAATCTTGCAGCAGCGGCATATCTGATTGCCTCTTGTTTTTTCATTCCGGCTCTTTTTCGCTGGTTGGCAAATTCGACAATGAGGATACCGTTTTTTGATACCAGTCCGATCAGCATTATTAGCCCGATCTGGCTGAAGATGTTCATGGTAATATCAAAATACCACATACAAAATAATGCACCGAAAAGTGCAAGCGGGACAGTACCCATAACAATGAGGGGATCCTTAAAGCTCTCGAACTGTGCTGCAAGCACCAGAAAGATAAGGATCAATGCCAGGGCAAATGCAAACATAAGACTTGATGAGCTCTCCCTGAAATCCTTTGAATCACCTGCAAGTGCTGTTCTGAATGATTCATCAAGAACTTCCCTGGCTATCCTGTCCATTTCGTCCAGTCCTTCACTGATTGTTTTACCCTTTGCCAGACCTGATGATACTGTTGCTGCCACAAACCTGTTATAGCGGTATAATTGTGGAGGCGCAGTCTCTTCAGTTAATGTTACGAGGTTATCAAACTGGATCATCTCCTGTTTATCGGTTCTCACGTAAAGTGATTTGAGATCGAGAGGTTTGTTTCTGTCTTCTCTTGCAAGTTCACCAAGAATCTGATATTGTTTGCCGTTCATGAAGAAATATCCGAAACGCTGGCCGCTCAGAGCAAGCTGAAGTGTCTGTCCGATATTCTGAGTCGATACGCCAAGAGAAATTGCTTTTTCGCGGTTTATATGTATCCTGAGTTCAGGTTTTGTGAATTTAAGATTTACATCTGCCATTTCAAGTACATCACTATCCATTACTTTGGCCATAAATTCAGGCAGAATTTCTCTCAGCTTTTCTATTGATGTGGCCTGAAGTACATATTGGACAGGCTGTCCGGCCCTCCTTGAACCAAATGTCGATTGCTGAATGACAAAAGAACGTGCCTTTGTTTTCTTTCTGAGATCAGCTGTCAGATCACCGGCGATTTCCTGCTGTGTTCGCTCCCTGTCATCCGGTTTTTTGAGGATTATCCTTAAATTTGCAAAACTGCCGCCTCTTACCATTGTGGTATAACTAATCCTTTCAGGTACTTTCTCCTCTATTAGTTGCGCAATATCATCGGCATAGCTGAGAAGAAATTCATATGTTGCACCCTCTGTTGCCGACATATTGACCGTTATCTGGGACCTGTCCTCCAGAGGGGCCATTTCAGCAGGTATCGTTTTCCACAGGAAGATAATAATGCCAAATGCAACAACAAGTATAATGAGAGCATAATACCGGTGGTTAATAAAAGAATTAAGTCCGCTTTTATAAGCAGCATTAAGTTTATCAAATAACCGTTCAGTTTTCCTGAAGAACCAGCTGCGGGTTTTTTTCTGCCTCAACAGCTTTGTTGATACCATGGGTGTCAGAGTCAGGGCAAGAAATGCAGAAATGGCGACCGTACCCGCCATTACTACACTGAATTCCCTGAAAAGGCGGCCGGTGATCCCCTGCAGGAATACGATCGGGAAAAACACCGAAATCAGAGTGATAGTTGTTGCAATGATTGCAAAAAAGATCTCCTGTGAACCTTTTAATCCCGCTTCAACCGGATTTAAACCGGATTCCACTTTTACGAAGATATTTTCCATGACCACTATTGCATCATCTACCACTATACCTATGGCAAGTACAAGAGCAAGCAGAGTAAGAACATTTATCGTGAATCCTGCCAGGTACATTATAAAGAACGAACCGACAAGCGAAATTGGAATAACCAGGATTGGTATCAGTGTTGCCCTCCAGCTTCGGAGAAAGAAATAAATAATTACAACCACCAGAGCAAACGCGATATAGATAGTATGCTGGACCTCTTTTATCGATGACCTGATATACTGGGTATTGTCATAATTGATATTCACCTTTACATCATCAGGGAGATCTTTCTTAATATATTCAAGGCGCCTGTAAACTTCATCGGCAATATCAATATGATTTGAGCCGGGTTGTGGTATCATTGCAATCATAACCATGGGCACACCATCTCTTTTCAGAATACCCCGTATATCTTCCGGTCCCAATTCAGCCCGTCCGATGTCTTTAAATCTGACAATCTGGTCTCCTGATTGTTTGATTATAAGGTCATTGAACTGTTTCGGTGTCGTCATCAATCCCATTGTCCTGATTGATAGTTGGGTCGATGTCCCTTCAATACTTCCTGAAGGCAGCTCAACGTTTTCACGATTTATGGCATTTCTGACATCCATGGGAGTAAGCCCGTAACCGCCAAGCTTAACAGGATCGATCCAGAGCCGCATGGCATATCTTTTCTCTCCGAAAATACTTACGGCGCTTACACCCGAAATTGTCTGAAGCTGTTCCTTGAGGGTAAGATCGGCAATCTCGGAAAGTTGAAGAAGCGATCGTCTGTTGCTTTCAACTGTAAGGAAAAGTATAGGGTTTGCATCAGCATCAGCCTTCGCTACTACCGGAGGATCGCAGTCACGCGGAAGATATCTCATTGCACGCGATACTTTGTCACGTACATCGTTGGCAGCAGTTTCAAGATCTACTGATAATTCAAATTCAACAGTGATCCTGCTTGATCCCTGACTGCTGACGCTTGACAACGACCTTACCCCGGGTATGCCGTTGATATTCTGTTCAAGCGGCTCAGTTATCTGGGTCTCGATAACATCTGAATTAGCTCCGGGATATGAAGTCTGGACTGTTATTATGGCAGGATCAACACTCGGGAATTCCCTTACACCCAGAAAGGTGAAACCCACTATTCCAAATAGCAGAATGATTATTGCAAATACTGATGTAAGAACAGGTCTGTTTATACTAACTGATGATATGCTCATTTTTACAGTTTTGACAATTTATTGGTTAACAATCAGAGTGTCGAGGACTACAGGCAGACTCTGCCGGAGCTGCAGTATTCCCGTTACGATCAGTGTATCACCGAATTTAAGTCCGTCAGCGATCTGAATATGAGATTCTGTTCTTAGACCGGTTCCGACTTTTACCATTTCTGCTCTGCCTTTCCTGTAAACATATACTATTTCCCCCTCCATTTCGGGGATCAGAGCCTCAGTTGGGATGGCTATTGCATTTTCGATCTGGTTCAACATTAGTGTTACAGATGCATAACGGCCCGATTTCAGTTCTTCCCGGCTGTTAGGGTATAATGCCCTTAAAACAATTGTCCGTGTATTCAGGTCAATTTTCGGATCAACGGCATAAACACGTGCGTCATACAGTTTATCGTCGACTTTGAAGACTACCGGAAATCCTATGTTCACATCATCGGCATATCTCTCGGGTATTGAGAATTCAAGCTTGANNCGGATCAGATTTATGTCAGCCTGGATAGTCTGCAGTTCGGTGACAATCTGATCATAACTTTCCTGGCTTATTGCATCCCTGTCAAGCAGACTTCTTTGGCGAAATTCTTTTTCTTCAACAAGTTTTAGTTGTGCCTGTAATTTCTGGAACTGAGCCTGAAGAGGCTTATCATTTATTTTGGCCAGAAGATCTCCCTTCTTAACCCTTGTTCCTTCGGTAAAATGTATCCCCACAATTTTTCCCGAAGTCTCAAATGATAATTCAACCTCTTCATCAGGCCGTAACGTTCCCAAAGTGTTAATTAATTCATTCATGACACTTGGCTTTATCAAAAATCCACTGACATTAAGAATATTACGGCCCGGCCCCGATCCGGGAGCTCCTCCGGGATTGCCAGGACCGGCCACGCGTTCCCTTGAGCCGAACACTGGCTTTATTTTGGGATAAAAAATCATAATTACCGCAACCAGGATCAGCAGGATCGTTATTATTACCTTAAATCTTTTGTTCATAGAGGAATTATATGATATATTAATATCTGTGATAGTTCAACCAATTCAGCTTCCGTACTGTTTGTTATGCTTATAAAAAAGACGGACAAAGTTAGATATTTTTAGTTTTCTGAATTAATTCTTATTCTGTTTATTATGTTAAATATTTATAAAACGGATCTGCAGATTTGCTTCAGTTCATTTTTGTGCCGCCTCTGATGATCCGATAAAACAACTATTTTTGTTCTCTGATTAAAAACCGTAAATATGATCCAGCGTATTCAGTCAGTTTTTCTTCTATTGACAACTTTACTTGCAGTCTTATTCCTTACTGGCGATATTTTTAAATTCACCGGCGGCAATGATACAACATTCTCAATGACTATCAAGGGAATATCTGAGGTTGCAATTGATAATAATTTATTATACCTTACAAATACGATTCCTGTTTTATTATTGTCAGTTTTACTTCCTCTGATTTCGCTGCCAGCAATCTTTTTGTTCAGGAACAG
>DNOQ01000178.1 GCA_003501665.1 Bacteroidales bacterium
CCAGGTGCAATGAGATCTACAAAGACCTTCATCAGAATCCTGAATTATCGGATATGGAACTGAAGACCTCTGAGAAAATGGCCGAAAATCTGGTATCATTGGGATTTGAAGTCACAAAGGGAGTCGGAGGGTATGGTGTTGTCGGTGTTTTCAGGAACGGGAAAGGCAAAACGGTTATGCTCAGGACGGATATGGATGCACTACCGGTAAAAGAGTCTACCGGCCTTCCATATGCCAGCCGGGTAATAATGAAAGATGCTTCGGGTAATGAAGTACCTGTTATGCATGCCTGCGGACACGATATGCACATGACGATGTGGCTGGGGATCCTGAAAACTCTTGTAATGATGAAAGATAACTGGAAGGGTACCATACTGGCTGTGGCACAACCTGCTGAAGAGGGTTCAGGCGGAGCATTGAGAATGATCAGGGATGGTCTCTTTAAACGATTTCCCGCACCGGATTATGCCTTTGCCTATCATGTCAGTCCCGAACTTCCGGCAGGTACGATAGGATATTATCCGGGACCTATCGCCGCCGGCGTCAGATCGGTTGATATGACTGTTTATGGTTCAGGCGGACATGGAGCACTGCCTCATACAACAATCGATCCGATAGTACTTGCTTCACGGATAATACTGAATCTTCAGACGATAGTCAGCCGGGAGATCAACCCCGTAAAACCGGCGGTTGTAACTGTCGGCTCAATTCATGGAGGCACAAAACATAACATAATACCCGATGAGGTTAAATTGCAGCTTACTGTCAGGTTTTTTGAAGATGAAATCTATGAACATATTAAAGAAGCAATTATTCGTATCTCCAGAGGTGCCGCTCATTCAGCCGGTCTGACTGAAGATAGAATGCCCCTGATAAAATTCAGCGAACAGGATAACCCGCCGGTTTCAAATAATCCTGAGCTGGTTATGAATACGGTTAATTCCATGAGGCTGATCCTTGGCCATGACAAAATGATCCGGGTTGATCCTGCTACAGTGGCTGAAGATTTCGGAAAATATGGCCGGACTGAAGAAAAGATACCGATAGCACTTTTCTGGGTCGGAGCTGTAAACCACGAACGTTATAATGATCATCTTCAGAGCGGGACACCTCTGATCCCGATACATAATTCACAGTTTGCACCCGATTTTGAGCCGACTTTCAGGGGCGGTGTTGCAGCCATGAGCAAAGCCGTTATTGATATCCTTGCGAAATAACAAAATTGTGAAACCTTCATCCCGCCTTAAGACGGTACAAAAACTCATGAAGTGGTATAGCCTGACGTTATAATATTATAACAAGTGCCAATGTCCTCAATAAGGCGTGATTATGTCAATAGTCTTTCCGGCAGTTTTGTAGTACTGCCTTTTGGGTCTTGATGATCGCCTCTGCTATCTTATCCATATCTTCTTTTGTCCCGAGCATAGTATTCTGCATTATCCAGACAGCCTCTTCATAGCAGGCTTTTTCCGTTACAGGACAGGATACATGAGTGTAGTCGACATCTTCGGGGATTGCATAACACATGAAATTCTTTTTCTGGAAAAGAGGTTGTTTATAGAGTGGCTGAGGATATCCCATGAAGCACGGGACACCTTCTGCCGCAAGCATCTGTGAGAATTTCACTTTTAAAAGGTTGTTGAATTCCGACTTATCATATCTGAATATATAAATATGATAACTGTGGATTGTCTCTCCGATACCTCTCCGAAGAGGTTTTATGCCATCAATTTTTTCAAGAAGTGAATTAAGATATGTTCCGTTTTCATGTCGCTTTCTGGTCTGCTCTTCAAGTCTTTTAAGCTGATTCTTCAGTAATGCTGCCTGTAACTGGGTTATCCGATAGTTACAACCCAGGTAATGATGCTCATACCATTGTCCCCCTTTCACTCTTCCCACATTCCTCAGGGAATTCATCATATCATACAGCTTTTCATCATTGGTTATTACCATACCTCCCTCACCACTCGTCAGGTTCTTTGACGACTGAAAGCTGAAGCATCCTGCATCTCCTATACTTCCCAGCTTTTTCCCCTTGTATTCGGCTCCGTGCCCGTGGCATGCATCCTCGATCACTCTCAGGTCATACTTCTTTGCCAGAGCCATAATAGCGTCCATATCACAGGCCTGACCTGCAAAATGAACAGGAATTATTGCTTTTGTTCTTTTTGTAATGGCCTTTTCAATCTTTGTGGCATCAAGATTATATGTATCTGGATCAATGTCGACAAAGACCGGTACACAATTGGCTTCCAGGACTATTGTAGAGGTTGCTATGAATGTATAGGGTGGAATTATCACTTCATCACCCGGCCTGACATTACAAGCAATAAGTGCCAGTCTCAGAGCAACGGATCCGTTTACACATGACAGAGCATATTCAGTTCCGCAAAAGGATGCAAATTCTTCTTCAAAACTCTTTACCAGGTCTGCGCAATCGGGATTCCCCCATTGTCCGCTTCTTACTACTTCTGCAACTGCATTAATATCAGATTCATCATAAACCGGCCAGGGGAATTCCTTATTTATGGTTTTAGGGCCGCCATTGATAGCTAACTCGTTTTGCATAATGATTATTTTTTTAGATGTTCATAACATAATCTGACCGACATGAGTGAAGATTCCGGCGTACATTCGGATGGCTCAGAATTATTCTTAAGGCATCCGGCAAAATATTCAATCTCATTGTAATAACCCTCACCGATATCTCCGGCAGGAACCTCTTTCATTTTTTTATCATCTGATATCCCTATGACATCGCCTTTTAAAGTGGTATAGTTGATTGTTGCATTTTCAAAACCGGCAATATATCCGGACTGGAAAGGGAATGTGGCATGGAAAATATTTCCTCCCTCGATCTTTACGAGTATACCCTTGTCCTTGTAGCTCCAACTTGCCGAAATATAGTCGTGGTTGCTGAGCTGCCCCGGAAGGTATCCGGCAGTTATTTCATCGGGAATTCCCAAAACCCAGCTTACAAAATCTATGTCGTGGATTACAAGGTCGAAAAGAGCTCCTCCCGATTTGTCGGTGATATTTTTGTTGGTCCAATCTCCCCAAACCGGAATGCCTGATAATCTGCTGAGCGAAAGAAACTTCAAATTGCCGAATTCTCCCGAATCCAACCATTTTTTGAGCTTCTGATAAGGAGGCATAAAACGCACAACATGTCCTATCATCAGAACAAGACCTTTATTCTTGGCAAGATTTATAAGCTCCTCGCCCTGCTGAATGTCAAGGCAGAAAGGTTTTTCCAGAAATACATGTTTGTTGTTCAGAAGCGCCATTTTTGTCATATCGTAATGAAGGTGTGTGTGGGTGCAGATGATAACTGCATCCGTATCTTCAGAACGCAGACAGGCATCAAGGTCTGGATATTTCCTTATAAATTCAATATTTTTACCTGTCACGGTTCCGGTTGAAATATTTCCCGTTTCTGAGTTAAGCTTACTTTCAATATGATCAGGTCTG
>DNOQ01000114.1 GCA_003501665.1 Bacteroidales bacterium
CTGTTTGTAGAAATTAATCATAAACAAAAAAATGAGCCCCGTAGGGGCGACCTGTATTTAAATGTAATTAAAATCAATAGGTTAACTCATATTTAATAAATTTAGTCGGACACTATTGGAAATTTATAAGTGGTTGTTTTTTATACTATCTCTAGGATGATATGAGATTTTATTCAGTAAATAAGCCCCGTAACAATCGCTTTAATGAACAGGTTAAAGTAGTTTCTTTACCAAAGACTCGTTCCCGTTTGTGAGAAATCAACCTCAGATTTATTCGAAATAAGATACTGCGTTAATTAAAAAAGGGGAAGATTAAGACCAAAAGTGTATGTATATATGTATGGTATTTATAAAATAACTGCTGTATTTTATTGTTTTACAGCGGTTGACTATTTGCTTTGTGATCCCGGAGAGATTCGAACTCTCAACCAACAGAACCGGAATCTGTCATTCTATCCATTGAACTACGGGACCGGATATTTTCTCTGCAAAAATATAATCAAAAGCCGGGTTTTGCAACTTATTGAGTAAATCTGCATCAGACTGATATAAAGCCCCGGGAGGGGGGGTGAGGTTGAGGTTGAGGTTGAGGTTGAGGTTGAGGTTGAGGTTGAGCTTGAGGTTGAGGTTGCGGTTGAGGTCGAGGTTGAGGTTAGAAACAAGACGAGATAACAGAAGTGAGGTTATGTTTGATCCAAATATTGACGTTATTTCCTAAAGATTCTCTATTTTCGCAAACCAAATAACGAATCAATAATTTTCTTTCATAATGGAATACAATTTCCGCAATATCGAAAAAAAATGGCAGCAATACTGGGAGGAGAATAAAACGTTCAGGACTCCGGATGATTTAACCAATCCGAATAAATGCTATATCCTCGATATGTTTCCCTACCCTTCCGGAGCAGGACTTCATGTCGGACATCCTGAAGGCTATACTGCGACTGATATTATAAGCAGATACAAGAGAATGAAGGGATTCAGCGTCCTTCATCCTATGGGATGGGATGCTTTCGGACTGCCGGCGGAACAATATGCAATTCAGACGGGAACACATCCTTCAATTACAACAAAGAACAACTGCGATACATTCAGAAGACAGATAAAGGAGCTGGGGCTTAGTTATGACTGGGAACGGGAGATAAATACAACTGATCCGAAGTATTATAAATGGACCCAGTGGATCTTTATTCAGCTCTTTAACACCTGGTTCGATGAAAAACTCCGGAAAGGCCGCCCGTTATCGGAATTGATAATCCCCGATAGCATAAGTAAAGCAGGAAATAAAGCTGTCCGCGATTATGTAAACTCCCACAGGCTCGCTTATTACGATAATGCAACTGTCTGGTGGTGCCCCGACTGCCGGATTGTATGTGCAAATGAAGAGGTCCTTTTTGACGGGTCACACGAAAAATGCGGTAACAGGGTTGAGAAGAGAAACCTGAAGCAGTGGATGCTGAGGATACCTCTTTATGCAGAAAGATTACTTAAAGGAATTGATGATCTCGACTGGCCGGAAGGAATAAAGGAAATGCAAAGGAACTGGATAGGACGATCAACCGGAGCCGAAGTAGATTTTAAACTGGAGGGCACGAATGAAACTCTCAGAGTATTTACTACCCGTCCGGATACACTTTTCGGAGCTACCTGGATGGTTATCGCACCTGAACATCCTCTGACTACCTCACTGACAACTGAAGACAGAAAAACTGAAGTTGATAATTATATTAAAGCTGCATCACTTAAATCCGACCTCGACCGTACTGACCTCGCGAAAGAAAAAACCGGTGTGTTTACAGGAAGATTTGCAGTAAATCCGGTAAATCTTAAAAAAATCCCGGTTTGGGTTGCTGATTATGTGCTTATGGGATACGGTACCGGTGCAATAATGGCTGTACCGGCACATGATACGCGTGATTTTGAATTCGCACTGAAATATGATTTGCCCGTTGAGTGTATCATGGATCCGGAAGTGACTGATAATGAGCAGAGAAGCAGAATAATTAAAGGCAGGGAATGCTGGACAGAGGATGGAAGGTATATCAATTCATCAGATACAAAGACGGGAATTGATATAAATGGTCTGAATAAGGAAGCCGGTATTGCAAAGATGACCGTATGGCTGGAATCCAAAAATATTGGTAAAGCGAAGGTCAATTATAAACTTCGTGACTGGCTCTTCAGCAGGCAGAGATACTGGGGAGAACCATTCCCGGTTATTCACTGGGATGACGGCGAAATAAGTGTCCTCGACGAAAAAGATTTGCCTCTTGAACTGCCGGAGCTGGAGAAATATCTACCGGGAGAATCAGGGGAGTCGCCACTGGCAAATGCCGGTGATTGGCTTAATGTAAATGACAAATCGGGCCGGAAAGGAAGACGGGAAACCAATACCATGCCTCAATGGGCAGGATCGTGCTGGTATTATCTTCGTTTTATAGATCCCTCAAATGACAAACAGATATTTGACCCTGAGAAGGAAAAATACTGGATGCCTGTGGATATTTACATAGGCGGCGCCGAACACGCTGTCCTTCATCTGCTTTACAGCCGCTTCTGGCATAAAGTACTTTTTGACCTCGGAATTGTTTCAACCGATGAACCATACCGGAAACTGTTCAACCAGGGCATGATCCTGGCTTATGCTTACGAAAACGAAACAGGCGCCAAGGTTGCAGCAGATATTATCGAGGAAAGGAACGGAAAATTCTATAACAGCGAAACCGGCACGGAAGTGAAACAGATTGTGGCAAAAATGTCAAAATCGCTGAAAAATGTGGTGAATCCCGATGATGTTGTTCTAAAATACGGTGCCGATTCACTCAGACTCTATGAAATGTTCCTGGGACCGCTTGATATAACCAAACCATGGGACGACAAGGGGGTTAAGGGGGTTTTTAATTTCCTGGGCCGGACATTCAGGTTCTTTTCCAACGGTGAAAATATTGTTAATTATGACGAAGATCCCGAAATCCTGAAAGGATTACATCAGGCTATCAAAAAAGTTGAAACAGATATAGAGAATTTACGTTTCAACACGGCAATTTCTGCTATGATGATATTTTTGAATCTGGCAATCCGAAAAGGAAAGGTTACACCTGATACTGCCGCGATTTTTACTAAAATCCTTTCCCCGTTTGCTCCTCATTTAGCTGAAGAATTATGGAATATGCTTGGGAATACCAAAACAATTGCTTATGAACCCTGGCCGGAGGTAAATGAGGAATTCCTGAAAGAGGAAGCATTCGAATACCCGGTATCATTTAACGGTAAACTGAGGTTTAAGATTGAACTTCCTGTCAGCATGACCAAAGATGAGATAATTGAGCATGTACTTACGGATGCAAGGGCAAAGAAATGGCTCGAAACAGGGACAATGACAAATATTATTGTGGTACCTAACCGTATAGTAAATGTAGTATTAAAAAATAAATGCGGGTAAGCATGTGCATGATCTCAAGAATGCTTATAATTATATTATTATTGATAACAGCTTATTCATGTGTTAATTTCAGTGAACCAAGGATATATTCTTTCGAAATTGATACACTACAGACTGAAATTTATAAAAATAAACCGCAGAATCTGTTTTTCGGAATACCTGCAGATTCGTTTAATCTGATCTCAGGGCAGATAAAACGCAACGGACTTCTTTCACAAATCCTGATCGGATACGGTATATCAAATCAGGAAATCGACATTCTGGCAAGAAATTCTTCCGATGTATTTGATGTAAGAAAGATCAGAGCCGGGAAAAATTATTTCATTTTATGTGATAACGACTCAGCCGGAAAGGCCAGGTATCTGATCTATGAGCATGACCCTGCAATAAGTTATATATTCAGTTTCAACGATTCAATTAATATCACCCCTTTCAGGAAGGAGATCAATAAGGTCATTAAATATTCTTCAGGGACAATCCGGTTGTCACTCTGGGAGGCTATGATTGCAGACAGCCTTAATCCGATGCTTGCAGTTAAACTGTCCGAAATATATGCATGGAGCGTTGATTTTTTTGGCCTGCAAAAAGGAGACAGTTTTAAAGTGATATATGAAGAGCTTTTCATTGATAATAAATCACAGGGGATTGGCAGAGTATACGGAGCGCAGTTCACATGGGCAGGAAAAACAACCACAGCCATTCCTTTTATTCAGAACGGTCTGGAGAGCTTTTACGACAGTGCAGGGAATAGTCTCAGAAAAGCTTTCCTGAAAGCTCCTCTTCAGTTCTCAAGGATAAGTTCCAGGTTTTCATCTTCACGGCTACATCCTATACTAAGGATCCGCAGGCCTCATTTCGGGGTTGATTATGCAGCCCCGGTTGGAACCCCTGTAGTTGCAATAGGTGACGGCAGAGTAACTGCTGCCACTACCGAAGGAGCATCGGGAAGAATAGTAAGGATTGTTCACAACAGTGTATATTCAACTGCATACCTTCATTTAAGCAGATTCGGACCGGGAATAACTCCCGGAGCATTTGTCAAACAAGGCGATATTATCGGTTATGTGGGAAGCAGCGGACTTTCAACCGGTCCTCATCTCGATTTCAGATTTTATAAAAACGGATCACCGGTAGATCCTCTGACAATTGAAGCGCCACCCGTTGAACCGGTACTTGAAGAAAATCTGCCAAAATTTGATATTGCCAGGCGCGTGGTTGAGAGCCTTCTTGAGACCTTCTGATGCGTCAGGGTAACTTGAGTATAAGATCTTCAATAATCCGTGGAAAGTGCTCGTATTCGAGGCTGTGAACCCTCTCAGCCAGAGATTCAGGGGTATCCGACGGCTCCACCCTGCATCTGGCCTGAAAAATTATATCCCCCTCATCATATTTCCTGTTTACATAATGAATTGTGATTCCTGATTCCTTGTCATGATTCTGAATTACAGCCCTGTGTACCCGTTCCCCATACATTCCTTTACCTCCGTAAGCCGGTAACAGCGCAGGATGTATATTGATAATACGCCCCCCGTACATATTCAGGATATTTTCAGGAACAAGCCAGAGAAATCCCGCCAGTACTACAAAATCAATTTTATTCTTAACCAGGATTTCCTGTACAGTTCCGGCTATATAAAAATCATTGTGGTCGAAAAAAACCGGTTTTACGTTAAGTGAATCCGCCCTCTTAAGTACGGCGGCATCACGACGGTTCGACAAAACAATGACAACCCTTGCACTGTTTCTGTTCGAAAAGTATCTTATAACATTCTCGGCATTTGTACCGGCGCCAGATGCAAATATAGCTATGTGCTTCATNNAATAAAGTACAAATATATTTCTTTGCAGGGTTCATAACTTAATATTAATTAAAATTTAACACTATGTCTGACATTGCTACAAGAGTAAAAGAGATTATTGTTGACAAACTTGGAGTTGATGAATCGGAGGTAACTCCCGAAGCAAGTTTTACAAATGATCTGGGTGCAGACTCTCTTGACACTGTTGAACTGATCATGGAATTTGAAAAGGAGTTCAACATTGGAATTCCTGACGATCAGGCAGAAACCATCAGTACTGTTGGTGATGCAATAAAGTACATCGAGGAGAATGCAAAATAGCTTTGCATTGAAAATATCCCATTTATGAGAAGAGTTGTAGTAACCGGGCTTGGAGCTCTGACTCCACTGGGGAAAAATTTGCACGAATATTGGGAAGGATTAAAAAATGGAGTTAGCGGAGCGGGTTTGATAACCCGCTTTGACACTTCAAAGTTCAAGACCAAATTTGCCTGCGAAGTAAAAGGATACGACTCTGCGGATTATTTCGACAGAAAAGAGGCCAATAAACTCGATCTCTATTCACAGTATGCGCACATCTCCTGCGAAGAGGCCATTTCCGACTCCGGACTGGATCTGGACAAGATTGACAAAGACCGTGCAGGTGTAATATGGTCGTCAGGTATCGGCGGTCTGTTGACCTTTTATGAACAGATCAGAAATTTTGTTCAGGGAGACGGAACTCCCAGGTTCAGTCCGTTCTTTATCCCCAAAATGATAGCTAATATTGCATCGGGATCCATATCCATCAAATATGGTTTCAGGGGGCCGAATTTTGCCATTGTTTCGGCATGTGCATCTTCAACTCATGCCCTTATTGATGCCGTGAATTATATCAGGCTCGGGAAAGCCGATATTTTCATAACCGGAGGGTCAGAGGCCTCAATCAATGAGCCGGGAATCGGAGGATTCAATTCAATGATGGCCATGTCGACGAATAATGCTGAATATATGACAGCATCACGTCCTTTTGATCTGACAAGGGACGGTTTTGTCATGGGAGAAGGAGGCGGAGCGATCATTGTTGAGGAATTTGAACATGCAAAAGCCAGAGGTGCTAAGATGTATGCCGAACTTGCCGGTACAGGTATGACAGCAGATGCATACCACCTTACGGCTCCTCATCCCGACGGGACCGGTGCATGCAATGTAATGAAACTTGCAGTGGCGGATGCCGGGCTGAAACCGGAAGAGATCGACTATATAAATGTCCATGGCACTGCAACACCTCTGGGAGATATTTCCGAAGCAAGGGCGATCCAGACAGTTTTCGGCGAACATTCATGTGTGATGAACATCAGTGCTACCAAATCGATGACAGGTCACCTTTTGGGAGCAGCCGGTGCAGTGGAGGCAATTGCAACCATCATGGCTGTTTTAAATGATATCGTACCCCCTACAATTAACTTTAAGGTACCTGATCCTCAAATAGACCCAGGCCTGAATCTGACTCCCAACGTTGCACAGAAAAGGAGAATTAATGCCGCAATAAGTAATACGTTCGGATTCGGAGGTCATAATGCCTCGATCGTTATTAAAAAAGCAGAAGTTTAGTATTCTTGTTCTCCAGAAAATCAAACGGCACCTTATTTCTCAGTAAAAGGGACTTCAGATCCCGCCTCAGGAAAATTCTGGGATTCAGACCTGGAAATCTGAAGATTTATGAAGCTGCCTTCATCCACCGTTCGGCATCCTATACACTCCCCGATGGCAAAAGAATAAATAACGAAAGGCTTGAGTATCTTGGAGATGCAGTTCTTGATGCCATATTATCAGAATATCTCTTCAAAAAATTCCCCGACGCAAATGAAGGTTTCTTAACAAAAATACGGTCACGCATAGTAAACAGGGAAGTACTTAATCAACTGGCGATTTCGATTGGCATCAACACCCTGCTGGTTAGCAATGTTAATTCTGTCCAGAATTCAAAAAACCTTTGCGGCGATGCGTTCGAGGCGCTTATAGGATCGGCATTTATTGACAGGGGATTCAGAAAAACAAAAAGAATGTTTATCAAAAGAATTCTCAACAAATTTCTCGATCTGAACAGTATAATCAATACTGATACTGATTATAAGAGTCTCGTTTTTGAGTGGGTACAGAAGAATAAGGCAAACCTGGTGTTCACCTATAACGAGGAGTACGATTTTGATCATAAAAAGTCAGTTTTTACCACCACTCTGTTAATAAACAAGGAGGAATATGGACAGGGGCATGGAGCAACAAAAAAAGAAGCAGAACAGGAAGCTTCCTGTAAAGCCTGGGAGAAGATCAGGGATCTGTATTTGATACACCAATAGTATCTTACTTTTTCCTACTTTTATAAAGCAGGAAAATGAAATGAAAGAATCATCAAAAATCAGACGTGTTACGCTGAAGGTCAGCACTAATGAGAAATGGGTTCTCTTTGGTATAGTTGCAGCTGAGCCCGACTATAAGCTGTCTCTTGCTCTGAACAGGAGACTGGGCATCTCTCTCAGAAATACCAGACCCTTAACCATTCACGACGAAAATGAAAGTGAACTGATGTACAGCAGGTTTTCCAATTCCTCAAATTCATCCGGATTGGTCTGTGAACTGACGTCCAACCACTCAGGGAAAAATTATCTTATCAGGAAGTTGAAAAATATTGACTTTTTTTTACTGGTGCATGATTTTTACGAGGAAACTGATCCGGAAACCATTTTATCCATTCTTCGTGAAACCGGTACTATAACTGCTGTTTTTAAAATAGACCCGGATATAATTAAAGACAGGAACCTGAAATACCTGATCAACCGGATATGAAATACATTATAAACGAAGAGCCGCATCCAGAACAGATGCGGCTCACTTTTTGATAACCCTAAAACTAACCTAACCTATGAAAAAAACCTCTATAATCAATATACCAAATTTCATGCCAAATACTGGGACAAATATAGCACATCCGTTTGATATAAACAAATTTTTATTTATACGGAACCAAAGATTAACACTAATTTAATCAAATGTTAAAATTCTTAACTTTTTATAAGCCGGCGGAACTTAACAGGCTCTCTAATGGCAACCCATGTTAAAGAAAGTTAAATAATTTAAACATAATTTGGATATAGTAGTACTTTTGCAACTGAATGAAACCTTCATGTTACAAAAACACAAATTATTATGAAAATAATTTACAAACATGAAGGTTCCACACGAACCACTTAATTTACAACAATATAGTAATATTATTTTCGTGTGAAAAGAAGTACGATTGCATTACTGGCTGTTTTCTTTTTCCTTGCACTGTCAGGGCTTATACTCATTCAGTTATCCTGGATCCGTAATGCTATTGATATAACCGATCAGGAATTCAGGATGCTCGCAAATAAAGCACTTGAATCGGTAATCCTCGATCTTGAGGAGAATGAGCTGATTAATAAAATCGCGGAGGAAATAGAACAGACATCTTCAGATTCGGTTACGGCAATAGTTCCCGCAAACTCTCCACTTGCAAGAAAACTGAGGGGGTACCAGCCCAATTCAAAATTACTGGAGATATATGGCCTTAATAATCCTGATGAACCGATTGCAATCACAAGTACAGGCCGGAAAATTTATATTTCTGATGAAAATATCTATGATTATTTATCGTATGAATCTTATGAGACATCACAGGAGGTTATAAATGCAGAGTTAACGGGGCGGGTATCCAATAAAATTGTGATACTTGAAAATATAATGGATAAGATCCTTTACAACACCCCTGATATAAGGGAAAGGATAAATCCCGAAGACCTTAAGCCGATGTTGAGGCGGGCGCTCTCCAATGTCGGAATTGACCTGGATTTTGAATATTCCATCCGCTCCGGTCAATACGGAGTTATCTGGAAAACATCCGGATTCGACGACAAACCAGGAACAAATAAATTTATAATACAACTCTTTCCGAATGATCCCTTACCAAGCCAGACCCAGCTTGTTTTATATTGCCTCCAGGAACAGCATTACAAATTCGGCAGGATCGGAAATCTGGGATTCCTGTCAATATTGTTTACATCGATTCTCCTTATTCTTTCAACCGGTACGTTCATTGTCATATTCAGACAGAAGAAATTATCCGAGATCCGGAATGATTTCATAAATAATATGACACATGAGCTGAAAACCCCTATTTCAACCATATCTCTGGCATCTCAGCTTATGGGAGATAAATCGATCCCTCATGACAAGAAAAATATAGATTCACTTGCTAATGTTATTTCCGATGAAAGCATGAAGCTGAAATTCCAGGTTGAAAAAGTCCTTCAGATGGCGATTTTTGAAAAGACACGGATGAAATTCAACCTCATATCACTGGACATCAATGGAATGATAAGAAATGTAATTGACAATTTCTCACTTCAGATTGAAAGTGTAAAAGGGGAAATACATACTTATCTTAAAGCTTCTTCACCTATGGCGCTGGTTGATGAAATACATTTCATGAATGCAATTTCGAATCTGATCGATAATGCCATAAAATACTCCAAAGGACAGCCTTTTATAACTGTATCAACAAAAAATACAAGGAAGGGTATTCTTATATCTGTTGAAGATAAAGGAATAGGGATCAGCAAGGAAGACCTTAAGAGAATCTATGATAAATTTTACCGTGTCCATTCAGGAGATGTACATAATGTTAAAGGATTCGGACTCGGTTTAAGTTATGTTAAAAAGATTGTTGAAGAACATAATGGCTATATAAAAGCAGAAAGCCATATTAATAAAGGAACGAAATTCACAATTTTTATTCCTCAAAACGCCAGAAAATGAAAAGCATCAGGATTCTTCTCGCGGAAGACGACAGTAATCTCGGATATCTGTTACAGAATTATCTCACTGTCAAAAATTTTGAGACCTCACTCCTGACCAATGGTGTAAGTGCACTGGAAGCCTTCACAAAGGAGCATTTTGATCTCTGCATCCTCGATATAATGATGCCGGGAATGGATGGTCTGACCCTTGTACGCGAATTGCGAAGGATGAAGCCTGAGATACCGGTAATTTTTCTGACGGCAAAAAGTCAGAAAGAAGACATACTTGAGGGTTTCAGATCGGGTGCAGATGACTATATTACCAAACCATTCTCAATGGAAGAGCTACTATACAGGATACAGGCCATACTTAAAAGAACCTCTTCCGCAAATGGAAATAAAAAACAGGATTCATACAATATAGGGAAATATACTTTCGATACGGTTAAACAGCTCCTGATCCTGGAAGACCAGGCAATAAAACTCACAACGAAAGAATCCGAACTTCTTGAACTGCTTTGCAAATATGGCAGGGATACCCTTGAACGGAACTTCGCACTTAAATCAATCTGGATTGATGATAATTACTTCAACGCCCGAAGTATGGATGTCTATATCACCAGGCTAAGAAAATACCTTAAGAAAGATCCTGATGTCAAAATCCTGAATGTCCATGGAAAAGGTTATAAGCTGATATGCTGAAAAAAATCAATCGAGTTTCAACACTGCCAGAAAAGCCTGCTGTGGAACTTCAACATTACCAATCTGCCTCATTCTTTTTTTACCTTTCTTCTGTTTTTCCAGAAGTTTTCTTTTCCTTGTTATGTCTCCACCATAACATTTGGCGGTAACATCTTTTCTAACCGCTTTTACGGTTTCACGGGCTATGATCTTTGCTCCTATGGCAGCCTGAATTGCAATTTCAAACTGCTGGCGTGGTATAAGTTCCTTAAGCTTGACACACATCTTCCGGCCAAAATCATAGGCATTACCCCGGTAAATAAGAGTTGACAGTGCATCGACCATCTCTCCGTTCAGAAGAATATCAAGCCTGACCAGGTCGGCTTTCTGATAGGCAGTATAATAATAGTCGAATGAAGCATATCCCTTTGAAATACTTTTCAGTTTATCGTAGAAATCAAATACAATTTCGGAAAGAGGCATCTCGAAAGTGAGTTCAACCCTGTCACGCGTAAGATAGACCTGATTTTTCAGTGTTCCTCTCTTATCTATACATAGCTTCATTATTGTACCGGTATAATCTGCAAGTGTTATTACCTGTGCAACTATATATGGTTCTTCAATACGTTCAATAATTGTTAAGGCAGGAAGACCTGAAGGATTATGAACATCAATCTCTTCACCCCTGGTGGTAATTACCTTATATGAAACGTTGGGAACAGTGGTAATGACATCCATATTGAATTCGCGGTCAAGCCTTTCCTGGACAATCTCCATGTGGAGCAATCCCAGGAATCCGCATCTGAATCCAAATCCGAGAGCAGCTGATGATTCCGGCACAAATGAGAGAGACGCGTCATTTAGCTGCAATTTCTCTATTGAGCTTCTGAGATCCTCATATTCATCAGCATCCACAGGATAAATTCCGGCAAAAACCATCGGTTTAACCTCTTCAAATCCTTCAATAGCCTTAGCACACGGATTTTTAACGTGGGTGATGGTATCTCCTACCCTGACCTCTGAAGAGATCTTGACGCCGGTTATTATATAGCCGACATCGCCAGGTTGCATTATATCACGCGGATCCTGTCTGAGCTTAAGGACACCTATCTCTTCAGCATTATATTCATG
>DNOQ01000123.1:0-2738 GCA_003501665.1 Bacteroidales bacterium
ATATCTTGATTTTTCGTCAGGGATATATGTTACATCACTTGGGCATTGTCATCCCAAAGTATCAGAAGCAGTTTCGCACTGGGCAAAAAAGCTGATGAATGCCCATGATTTTACGACACCGGTGAAAGAGAAGCTCATGGAGAAGATGGCTTCGATACTGCCGGGGAAATTGAACGCCATACAGTTATATTCAGATGGTACAGCTGCGGTTGAAGCTGCGATAAGAGCAGCAAGGGCAATAACAAATAAACATGAATTTATATCAGCTTACAGGGATTTTCATGGTAAGACGATGGCAGCAGTAAGTTGTGCACAGATGTACAGGGGTGAGACTTACAGTTACGGTCCGACACGTGCACCGGGATTTTACATGGTTCCCAGACCTGATCCTTACCGGCCATTGTGGACGAAACAAGACGGGACAATAGATACAGATGCCTATATAAGATTCTATGAGACCTTTATTATGGAAGGTACAGTGGGGAATGTAGCGGCATTTGTTCTTGAACCGGCTCAGGGGTGGGGAGGAAGTATATTTCCGCCGGAGGACTTTTTCCCGAAACTGAAGAAACTGTGTGATAAATACAAGATACTTATTTATGATGATGAAGTGCTTGCCGGGATGGGACGGACAGGAGAGTGGATAACGCTTAATCACTGGGGAGTCATACCCGATATAGTTACATTCGGGAAATCGTTTGGCAATGGTTTCCCTGTTACAGCTATGGTAGTAAAGGAAGAGAACGGCAACGCCCTTGAGAAGATATCAGCCTCATCCAGTTACGGAGGCAATCCGATGGCGTGCGCAGCAGCACTGGCTTCAATAGAAGTTATTGAGGAGGAGGAAATCATGGAAAATGTAAGGACAGTAGGTAAGTTTTTCATGAAGCGTATGGAGAAAATGAAAGAGGAGCATCCGATTGTGGGAGATGTAAAAGGGAAGGGATTCTTGCTGGGGATAGAGCTGGTAAAAGATAAAACTACCAAAGAGCAATTTGATGAGGCCGGTAAACTGGTTTATCAGAAAGCATTCAGGAAAGGACTTGCATGGATCCCTGCCGGACATATACTCCGGATGTCGCCACCGCTTATAATGGATGAAAAATATGCATCAATGGGATTGGATATCATTGAAGAAGCAATAACAGAAGTCGAAAAAGAATTTAATTACTAATTGATTAACATAGAGTTGTAAAGGGCAATAAGAAAATAATATCCGGGGTATGGCCATTACATTAAAAGGTAATATTGTAACAGGTGAAGGAATTCAGAAGGGATTCATAAATCTGGATAATAGTGTAATTTCATCTGTAGGGAATGTGGTTCCGGAGGGCGATTTACTGGATGTCGGGGATTCATTTATTGTTCCCGGATTCATAGATTTGCATATACATGGAATTCATTATTTTCTGGTAGATAATGGTACGGACGATCTTTCGGGAATGTGCCGTATTTTACCAAAGTATGGTGTTACAGGATTTTTACCAACCGTTGCTCCAAGACCTTCGGGAGAAGATGCTGCTTTCCTTTCGGGACTTTCCAAAACAGTAACTGAGGGTGCTGAAATTCTTGGATTTCATCTTGAAGGACCTTTTCTCAAATTAACCGGAGCCCTGCCGCCTGATGCAATATCAGAATCAGATGAATCAAGAGTTGAATCTTTAATTCAGGCAGTAAAACCTTTCAGGGCTGTTTTTAGTGTCTCACCCGATGTAAAAGGTATTGAAAAGCTGTTGCCTCTGATGACCAGAGGTAATATCCCGGTATTCATGACCCATACAGCAGCATCGGTTAAAGAGACTCAGATTGCCATTGAATTGGGAGCAAGGCACGCTACACATTTTTATGATGTTTTCCCCTGCCCGGAAGTACAGGAACCCGGAGTCAGACCATGTGGAGCCGTAGAAGCTATTCTGGCGGACAAGAGGGTAAGTGTGGATTTTATACTCGACGGAGTTCATGTTGATCCTGTTGCGGTAAAAATGGCACAGATTTGCAAAGCCGGAGGCCCTGGATGTGTCTGCCTGATCACAGATTCGAATGTGGGAGCAGGATTGGATCCGGGACGTTTTAACTTCTTTAATGCAGGTGAAATTGAATTTGCATATAAAGGAAGTCCTGCCAGACTTGTAGAAAATAATGCATTAGCCGGTAGTGGTCTGACAATGGACCAGGTTATGAGGAATGCAATAAGCTTTCTTGATATCGGTTTGCCGGAAGCTGTTCAGCTGGTAAGTACTAACCCTTCCGGAGTATTAGGTCTGGGAAACCGCAAAGGTAAATTAGAAAAAGGATTTGACGCTGATTTTGTGATATTGGACAGGGAGTTGAATGTACTACAAACGTGGATATCTGGTAAATGTTTTTTTGAGAAATGAAATAGTTATAAATACTAAATTCTTTAAAAAAAACTGAAAAAATGAGTGACAGAAATGATTTATTTGAATTTAATCCGTCTGAATGGGTTCCTTTTAGAGATAAAAAAGAGATTGAAAGGGTATTGACCATAAAAAGAGAGGACATCGAGAAACATCCCAATCCCGATTTTAAAATTCGTGTGATTCCCGATGCTGATTATGAGTTTATTATGGTTGCCGACATGTTCAGCAGGATTAAGCATTCTTCAGAGACAGGTGAAAAGGTAGTTTTGATTTTACCAAATCCATGTCCGACATACCGTTTTGTGGCGCGTATAATCAATGCATGTAATATCAACTGCAAAAATGTTTATGCTTTTG
>DNOQ01000123.1:2898-3142 GCA_003501665.1 Bacteroidales bacterium
AGGCACCATTGGAAGAATGGAAAAATATGAGTGCAAGGATTTGTACCTTGAGCCCGTTTACCCTTGCTCAGAATTCACTTCACGGAAGTTTCGGAAAAAGCGGGAATCTTGCAGCTGTACCTCCTAAAGCTGCCACTATTGGTCCGCTGGAGGTAATAAATTCCAAGCATCGCATTGATCATCACGGCATTACAGTACATGGAACAAGTACTGCATGGCAGCGTTTTATCACCCGTCTTGTTCT
>DNOQ01000271.1 GCA_003501665.1 Bacteroidales bacterium
GACCGACATAAGCCCGGGCAAATCCTGGATCTTGTTCCAGTGCGTTCTTAAACATCGCTTCCGCATTAAAAAGTATCTCTTTTGGCGGAGCCTTAACTCCCCAATATTTAGCGAATTTCTCATTCCCTCTAAGGTAGAAATCATATGCCGTTAGACTTAACGTCGCTGTTTTCTCAATGAGATTTTTCTCTTCGGGCGTAATTATTGCTTTTAACTCTGAAGCTATTGATTCTGCAATCTTGCTTTGTAAATCGAAAATATCTTTGGTCTCCTTTATTTCCTTTTCATATGATTCAGCCCACAGGTGTTTGTCGCTTACAGCTTCGATCAACTGTACCCTTAGACGAACTGAGTTGCCATATTTCTGCCCGCTGCCTTCAACAATGTAATTAACATCCAATTGTTTCGCTATTTTAGGAATGGCTGGTCTGGCTTCACCCCGATACTGTTCAACTGATGAACGTGATACTACCCTGAGGTTTTTATTAATCTGAAGATTATTGAGTATCTCCTCCATGATGCCATTTATAAAATGGGAGTTTTCTTCATCGGGGCTGTCATTGAAAAACGGCAATACTGCAATCGATTTTTCAAGTTTTTTTGTTTGTTTGCCACTGCCAGTAATATCTGAAAAGTATAAAACTGCGAACGCAGACGCAACAATTGCTATTAATCCCCCGAGTAAACCAGCCCATTTTTTCCTTGAGATGCTTATACTCTTTTTTACATCTTCAATACCTTTAATTTCCTTCCTGATCTCTTCAACAGGCTTTGATTTAAAATCTGTCCCGGTCTCTTTATATTTCAGGTACCATTTGATGA
The DNA here is from genome assembly GCA_003501665.1 of Bacteroidales bacterium. Taxonomy (GTDB): domain Bacteria; phylum Bacteroidota; class Bacteroidia; order Bacteroidales; family VadinHA17; genus LD21. The sequence continues at coordinate 823 of DNOQ01000271.1, forward strand.
TTGTGGAGAGGTTATTAAGAACTGGTTTCACCTGTTCAGGGTCAAAGTCTTTGGGATGAGTACCATAGGTTGAAAGATCATTCAGCCCATGCATCGAAGTTGCTATATGATCCGGTACTTTATGTTCCTTATAAAGCTTGTCGATGATACCCTTGAGAGGCTCAGTTCCCCTCTCTCTTTTTAATTCACATTGACACAGGTCGATTATTATCACTTCAAGGCATCTCCTTGAATACAGAAGGATCATATTCTCATCATCAGCTTTAACCAATCGTTCCAGTTCCTTTTCCAGATCAGGTAACTGACCTTTGAGTGATTCATAAAGTTTCTCCAGCTCTTTTATTTCGGAGGTCCAGATTGCCATTTGGAGGATATATTCATTAGGATAAAGTTAAGAAAGAGATTGATGCAAGTCAAATAATAATCCAAACGCCAAAATACCTTCAAACCTCTTATCACCTGAAATCAGATTTGTAATTAGGAGATTTTCTTCAAAATCCGTCCTTCTTTGACCACTTCAAAATTCGGTCTGATAAAACGAAACATACATTAAGAAACAGCAAGGGTTTAACGAAGGGTTTTGATGATCAATTAATTCCAGCCAACCAAGGTAAGGATTAGTGGTTCTTCAGGAAAATATCGAAATTTTATTCGCTGCATATTTTGTGTAAGAACTATTATGAAATTCAATTGTTTATAGAAATATATACGTAATACTTAAATCAGATGACCCCAAAAAAAATCCTTTTTGCTACAATGCCAATGGATGGCCACTTTAATCCTCTTACAGGAATCGCTATGCATTTTAAGGCGAAAGGACACGATGTAAGATGGTACTGCAGCCAGACATATGAAGAAAAGCTTCAAAAACTCGGGATACCCTTATATTCTTATAAAAGAGCCAGGGATGTTAATTCTCAAAATATTCATATACTGTACCCTGAATTTTCAGAACTAAAAGGTATCAAAAAGTTAAAATTCGATTTTGAGAAAATTTTTCTGGAGAACATTGAAAATCATTACATCGATATTAAAGAAATATATGAAACCGAATTTGAGTTTGATTTGTTCTTTTGTGACAGCGCCTTCTATGCTCTTCAGATAATTAATGAAAAAATCGGGAAACCCGTCTGTGTGGTCAACCCTGGACCAATGCTGGAGATTTCAAGGGATACCCCTCCCAATTTCATAGGATTAACGCCTGCCAGAACGATAGTTGGGAAGAAATTACATCAGCTGATGAGGATTTTTATGGATAAAATAATATTTACAGATGGAATGAAGCTATACAACAACATGCGTAAATCACAGGATTTGCCATCATATAACGGTTCTTTCTGGGATATTTCGGCTGATTATTCTACTTTGTTCTTTCAGAGCGGGATTCCTGAATTTGAATATTTCAGAAGCGATTTAAACCCTAAAGTAAAATTTACAGGTGCCCTGCTTCCCTTTAAAAAGGTCTCAGATTATAGGTTTAAATACCCTGAGAAACTAAAGCTGTATGAGAAGGTAATATTAATCTCTCAGGGCACTATTGACAATAAAGACCAGAATAAACTCATCATTCCTGCCCTGGAGGCATTAAAAGATAAGAACTACCTTCTTTTAGTCGCAACCGGGAATATCAATACTGATGAACTCAGAAAGAAATACAACCTCCCCAATATAATAATTGAAGACTTCATAGATTTCGACTTCATACTGGATTTTACTGATCTTTATATTACTAACGGTGGATATGGAGGTGTAATACTCAGCCTGAGCAAAGGGATTCCGATATTGACAGCAGGAATAACCGAGGGAAAAAATGATATTAATGCCCGTATCAGATATTATAAAGTAGGAATTGATTTAAAAACAGAAAATCCTTCATCTGATAAAATCAGAATCAAAACGGAAGAGATGCTGGTAAACAAAACCTTTAAGGATAATGCATCCAGATTACAATCAATATTAAGAAATTACAACACAATGAAAATTATTGAAGACTATGTTTTGGAGGATAAGAAATAATTTTCCATATCAGATGAATTAACCAAAGATACTTTAGATGGTTCAATGTTCATTAGATGATGTTCATGCAGGGGGGATGAATATTCTCAACTCATTCTTTGATCAAAAACATCCGTCCTTCTTCGACCATTTCAAAAGACGGTTTGACAAAGAATAACATTCATTACAAAACAAAAAAGATTTAACGCTGGAGAGGATGGTCAATTTTATGGGGCTACTCGTGCATAGTATTACGGCATTTTTAGGTTATTCAAAAATCGCGTGATTTGTCAGCAGTTCTTTGTACCTGGGATGAGATTTAAGCGGTGCAAAACGGATCTCCCAACCTAACCAGGCAGGAGTAAACCAGGAAGGTATTGAAAGAAGCTGATCCAACTGAGCGATAGCCAGATCAGATTCACCAACCATGGTATAAATAATAGCAAGATCCTGTAGAATTCCTAAGCCGTACATTGCATCTTTTGAAATTGGCAACAAGGCTTCGGCCCTAAGCCCCTCCTTTATGGCTTCTTCTTTTTTTCCCAGGCCTGCATAGGCAATGCCCAGAGCACTATGATACCTGGGATCATTTGGGATGTCAGAAACTTTTTTTTCTAAAATTTCCATGGCCGCTTTATAATTGGAAAGGGCGAGTTCCTGTTCATCAAGATAATCATAAATGAACGCATCAAACATGGTTCGAGGGATAGCCCACATCTTGTTATTTGTTCCCCAAATTATTGATGTATCTGACATTAATTGCATTGCTGCCTGATAATCGCCTTCGCCAATTTCCTGGAACCACCATGAAAAAAGATACCATTCATGTGTATTTCCGATATGTTTTAACGCGTCTCGCGACTCCGTACATGGACCTTTCCAACTCCAGTACCCCCATGCTTTAAAAATATACGGCCACGAGCTATTGGGGGAAAGTGCAATTGCCTGATTGCAGACATCAATCGTGTTCCTGAAACGGCGAGTCACCCAATAACCCTCAGCCAGATCAGTAATGATAGAAACATCATGTGGACTCACTTGTTGAGCTTTTTCAAGCAGATGAATGTATTCCTCCCATCGTCCCTTAGTCACAATAATTGCAGCCTTCTCGACTAATATTTCAACATCGTTGGGAAGGCTTTTTTCTGCGATCTCCAAGTGCTTAAGCGCCTGGTCCTCATCCCTGTAAGCATATAAATAATAATACCCGAGTGCAAGATGCACCCTTGGTTGATCAGATCCTAATCTTAATGCCTTCGCAGCTGCCTGATTTGCTTTTTCAAGCCGCAATTCAGAAAGATCCTGCCTCAGGAAAATAAGCCTGGCATGTGCACGGGCCAGTTCGCTACACGCTAGTGCGAATGTTGTATCGATATCAACTGCATCCTGATAACCTTGCAAAGCCTGGGCCCAATCCTGAATTGAAAAGTGCGGTTGCCCTGTATAATAGCGTCCCCGTAAGTAAGCCTGATATGCTTCCAGATTTTCCGTTGGTTTTTCAGCCATTTTTTCTATTTCCTCGGGAGTCAAAACAACCATTAATTCTGATGCAATTTTTTGTGCCACATCGCTTTGTATTGAGAAAACATTACTCCATTTACTATTATATTCATTTGCCCACACATGGCTCTCCTCACTAGCTTTAATTAACTGAACGATCAGCCTGGTATTATCACCAAATTTTTGAAAACTGCCTTCAAGCAGATATTCCACATCAAGTTCCGATCCAATAGCATGGATTGTCTTGGTAGTCCCCCTGTATTGTTCAACCGATGTTCTGGACATTACACGCAAATCTTTAATTTTCGAAAGATGAAGTGTAATTGCTTCCATCATTCCATCAGCCAAATATTGCTTATCAGGTTCATCGCTAAGTAGCTTAAAAGGCAACACAGCAATTGATTTTATTACCTGCTCACCCGACTTAAACAGCTTTGGAATAAAGAACAAACCAAGAATTATCAACGCCAACGCAATCATCGATACTGCAAAAATCGTGACTTTATGATTTTTTCTTAGGGTAGATACTGGTTTGATTGCTTCCTTCAAAATTGCTTCAGGTTTTTGTTCCTGTGGTTCTATGGCTGTAATTACCTCTTTAATTGCATTGGCAACTTTATTTACCTGGTTGCGGTAAATAGTATGGTTAAGATTATCATGAGGATTGTCTTCATTTACATGAAGTGGTCTGTTTACTCCTGGTTCTTTATAAATGAACTCAATTCCTCTAACAACACTTTCCAATACAGATTCGCATAATTTAATGTCAGCCAGGTCGAGATCATGAATTCGAACAGGTAATACCCTGCTCGCCACATTACCATTGGGAAGTTTAACCTTCAACCCGTATTGATCCTGTGATGCCAGTTTAACAAACGCCTTAAACTCATGCTCCCATGCGAATGATTTAGGGTCGCAGTATGTTCTTGAAATTATCGGGATAAAGACCAGACACTTGAGTTTCTCCTTTAGAGATTCATCCACATCATGTGTTTCCAGGAGCCCATCATGAGGATTGATGTCAAAATAGACACTTATCTCTTCCTTGAAGGTGGATTCTATTTCGCCTTTCAGATTATTGACAAATTCGGTTACCCAACCATCATGTTTGTTGTCCTTCTGGCGGTAGGAAATGAAGATGTCGTATTGGTAACCAGCGATTATACTTGCCATAACTGCAGTTCGTTAATATTATTTTTACCACGGTGTTACACGGAGTTCACACGGAGGTAACACTGTCTTGTCTCTTCGTCCCTTCATCCCCAAGTCTCCCCATCTCCCCCTCATTCTTTTGGCGGTAGGAGATGAAGATGTGTCCGCGGTAGCTTAAGCGAAGGCGGATGTCGTATTCAAATCCCGGGATTATACTTGCCATTATAAGAAAGGATTATCCAAAGAGTTTTGTTTAGTTCAAGTTGCTTGTTACTTGTTGCTTGTTGCTGGTTGTTTGAAATAACCAGTAACCACGATCCAGCAACAAGGAACCTGATCTATTTATTTCATTATGCAATTTAAACTTTGTTTAGACCAAAGTCAAGTTTCTTACGATTTGTGAGAAGATTTAAGAATCCAAGAATTGTCATTAAAATCCGTTCTTCTTTGACCACTTCAAAAGAGGGTCTGAAAACACGAAACATACATTTGGAAAAAACTAGGGTGTAACTCCTGTCAGATATGGTTGATTTCTCTTTTTTATTGGTGTAAATTGCATCATAATTAACTTATAGTTATTTTAATTCATCGCTTTGCTGGAACTACATAATGAGAAACATGTTGAAACCATTATCCTGCTTTCTGCTGATAATTACTTTCTTATTCAGTTCTGGCAGACAAATTTTTGGACAAGGGAAAGTAAGCCTTTCAGCAGGAAGACATTAAGCATTTTTTCTATATATCATATCAAAGTTACTGCTTTTATTAACTGAAGTCAAGTATTAGCCTGCCCAGCATAGTCCTCACTTACTAATGGAGGTAACATATTTTTATTTGACTTCGCTTTTTGATTGGTGTAACTTGCATATAATATTTAGATAATAAATAATCAACGAAGTTCAGTCTTTAGATCGAACAAGGTTAATAATCTGCTACTAACATGAAAAAGATCTTTTTGGTAACGCTTGCTTTAATAAGCGCCTGTTCTTTTGCACAGGAGAAATTCGATTATATGGATGTTTTTCAGCTTGAATGGATATCCGATCCGCAAATTTCTCCTTGCGGTCAAAAAATAATCTATGTCCGTAATTACAATGATGTAATGACTGACCAGGGTTATTCAAATTTGTGGATAATTAATTTTGACGGTACTGATAATCGTCCGCTTACAACAGGGAATCATAATGATCTTTCCCCAAGATGGTCTCCTGACGGTAAAAGAGTATTGTACAAATCGAACAAAGATGGCTCTTTACAGCTTTACCTGCGATGGCTCGATAATGGTTCTGAAGCCAAACTGACCAATTCGAAAATTTCACCAGGCACCATTGTATGGTCTCCTGACGGCAAGCTAATCGCATTTGACAGTTTTGTCGAGGAGAGTGATCCTCCGCTTGTGTCGCTGCCATCGCCTCCTGAAGGTGCCAGATGGGCTTCTCCTCCGAAATATATCGACAGGATGAATTATCGCTATGACGGGGCGGGCTACCTGAAAGAAGGTAACAACCAATTGTTTATTCTGTCGGTTGATGGGGGAACACCATATCAGGTAACCTCAGGCAAATTCAACCATGATGGAGATTTTTGCTGGACATCCGACAGCAAATTCATTCTGGTTTCTGCAAACAGGCACGATGATCATGAATTTGATCCGCTTAATTATGAAATCTATGAAGTGAATGTTCAGGATAAATCTATCAAGGCACTCACTTCAAGACAGGGCCCGGATTTCAATCCTGCAGTCTCACCTGACGGGAAACTCATTGCCTATACCGGATTCGATGACAGATACCAGGCTTACCAGTTGACAAATTTGTATGTCATGAACCGTGACGGATCTTCTCCACGCCAGGTCATAAAGTCACTTGACAGGGATGTTATCAACATCAAATGGAGCAGTAATAACAAAGGAATTTATTTTCAGTATGATGACAAAGGAAACACCTGGATTGCCTATGCAGATCTGAAGGGGAATGTAACCAAACTTACTGATAACGTGGGAGGAGGAAGTCTCGACCGCCCTTATGAAGGAGGATCTTTTACGGTTTCCGTGAATGGCAGGTTCGCGTTTACCTGTTCCAGCACCGATCGTCCATCGGACCTGGCATCCGGTTCCATCGGAACCTCTGAAATTAAACTCCTTACAGCAGTAAATGATGACCTTTTTATCCACAAGAAACCGGGGAAAGCCGAAGAGCTCTGGTATTCATCATCATTTGACAAAAGAAATATCCAGGGGTGGATACTCTATCCACCGGATTTTGATGCCTCAAAGAAATACCCCCTGATCCTTGAGATTCATGGGGGTCCGTTAGCCAATTATGGTTTAAGGTTCTCAGTTGAAATGCAGCTCTATGCTGCAAATGACTATGTTGTGCTGTATACCAATCCGCGTGGAAGTACCAGCTACGGAGAGGAATTTGGCAACCTGATACACCTTAATTATCCTGGTCAGGATTATGATGATCTTATGTCTGGTGTCGATGCCATAATTGCGAAAGGTTTTATTGATGACAAGAACTTATTTGTCACAGGCGGCAGCGGAGGCGGGATACTTTCAGCATGGATCGTCGGACACACCAGCCGTTTTAAAGCCGCTGTTGTTGCAAAACCTATTGTAAACTGGTATAGTTGTGTACTTTATTCAGATTCGCCGGGATTATTTTACAAATACTGGTTCCCGGCTTTTCCCTGGGATAATCCTGAGCATTACATGAACCGGTCACCTATAACCTATGTTAAATATGTTAAGACACCTACTATGATCTTAACGGGGGAGAATGATTATCGTACGCCGATCGCGGAAATTGAACAATATTATGAAGCTTTGAAGTTAAACAAAGTGGAAACGGCCATGGTCAGGATACAGGATGCCAGTCACGATATTGCTGCCAGACCAAGCAATGAAATTAATAAAGTCAAATTTACACTGGGTTGGTTTGATAAATTCAAAAACCAATGAATTAAATGAATGATTTTGCTAAAATAAAACAATGGTCAATGCAATACAGCCGCTTATACGGCTTATTGATGGATGCAACAATTCTCCATGACACATTTAAATCAGCCATTGACACAATTGAAGTCTCAGCCTCAGGAGACCTTGCCTACGTTGAGGTAACTCCCGGCTAAGTATCAATACACCCGGCGGGATTGTTGAAGAAACAGACAAATGGATTACTTTATACAGAAAGATAAACGGGGAGTGGAAAGCAATCGTTGATATCTGGAACAGTGATATGCCCCCGGGAGAGGAATAATTAAATTAATCCCTTAATTTATCATGATCAAAGACATGAAAGCAATTACATTATCTTTTTTAATTGTATTGGCATTTTACAGTTTTTCAAATGTTCAAAATAAAGGGTTATTTGAGTTCCGCGAATTTCAGAAAGCTGTAAATAACCAGACTAGAACAAGAACCGGAGAACCCGGAGCCAGGTACTGGCAGAATTCCTCTGATTATAAGCTTGAAGCCCGGGTTGATGATTCAAAGAACATTCTTTCGGGGAAAGGATCAATAGTATATCATAATAATAGTCCGGCTGCCCTGAAGGATATTCACTTCAGGCTTTACCAGGATTTATATAAGAGGGGAACTGCACGTTCTGTTCCACTTCCGGTTGAAGATCTGCATGATGGGACCTTTATAGGCAGTTTAAAAATAAACGGGATCCAGTACATGATCGATAACAAACCTGTCAATCAAAATCAGATAACCATATTTTGCACAGACCTGTGCATAAATCTGACAGATTCAATCCCTACGGGAAGCTCGGCGGTGATAGAATTAAGCTGGAATTTCACAATACCTTCATCAACTGAAGTTATGAGACATATGGGAAGGTATGATGATAATTTTTTTCTTGGCCAGTGGTATCCCCAGGTTGCAGTTTATGATGATATAAGAGGATGGGATGATACACCTCATCTCGGATTAAAGGAGTTTTATAACGACTTCAGCAATTTTGACGTTACCGTGCATGCTCCTGATGGTTATATTGTCTGGGCAACAGGAGAATGCGACAATCTTAACAGCGTTCTTGATGAGAAAATAATTGAGAAACTCAATTATGCCCTTAGCCATGATTCTATTGTGTCCATAATTGCCCCTGAAGATCATAAGAGGAGCATCATCAAAGGCAATGTATGGCATTTCACAGCTGATCATGTACCGGACTTTGCCTTTGCGGTGGCAAAAAACTACCTGTGGAAAGGCACTTCTATAATAGCTGATAAGCAATCGGGCAGAAGAGTCCTGGTGGATATTGTCTATCCTGCCGATTCTTTGCAGTACTCAAAATCGATAGTGGTTGCCAGGGATGCTCTTTTATGGACCTCCTTTGAATTTCCGGTCATTGCTTTCCCTTACACTCATGCGACTTCTTTTTTTAATGGTTCAAGAGATGGCGTGAGTATGGAATTCCCGATGATCGCCAACGATGCAACAAGGGCTGATCATAATTTACATACTGCCATAGTGGCGCATGAACTGTTCCATAACTACATGCCCTTTGATATGGGCTTTAATGAGACACTTTTCGGATGGATGGATGAGGGATGGGCGGAGTTCCTTGAGAACAGGTTCAAAGGAGATAATTATTCAATATATGAGCAGAGAGACCTGAAACAATATGTGAGCACTGCGGGAACTCTTTCTGACTCGCCACTAATAACTGCATCAGCGGAATTGAGTTTTACCAGTTTCGCATTTATGTATCTTGTGAAACCTTGCATTGCCTTGATGTTACTGGAAGAATTGATGGGAGGAGAAACTTTCTTACAGGCGGCAAAGGCATTTATGAATAGCTGGAACGGTAAGCATCCTTCACCATATGACTTTTTTTATACATTCGATCGGTTCGCCGGAGGGGATATCAACTGGTTCTGGAAAGCCTGTTATTTTGATTATGGGTACGCCGATCTGGGAATAAAGTCGGTCGACAAAAACAAAATCATTATTGAAAGAAAAGGGAATATCCCTGTTTCAATCAGGCTTGAAATGACCTATGATGATAACACACAGGAAAAGATTTACAGAAACCTTAATGTCTGGAAAACAGGTGCAACTGAATATCCGGTTAAAATTAAAACCAGGAAGAATATTCAAACTATAATCTTGGGAGATAAATTAATTCCTGACGTTGACAATTCAGATAATGTTTATCAAAGATGAGATAGAAAATAAAATACAGAAAATGAAACCACAGATCACCCTTAAGAAAATTCTTCTAACAGTTCTGTTACTGACATCTGCTGCAGGAGTTTTGTCTGCACAGAACAGCATTATTAAAGTGATCAGGGCAGGCAGGCTGATTGATACTGAAAACGGCAAAGGACTTTTTAATCAAATGATTTTGATTAAGAATGATACCATTAAGGAAGTTGGGGCCAATATTAAAATCCCTGGAGGATGTCAAATTTGTGATGAAGGGAAGGGAAGTTTATAAAAACATAATTAAATAATAATGGACGTTAGAATCGAATATTACTATGTAAAATCAATATCGTATGAAAATATTAAAAATACTGACATTGTCAGGGCTTCTCTACTCATTGTCATTAGTGAATACAAATGCCCAGAAGAATTCTTCGGAACTTTCTCAGGATGAAATAAATACAATGAATACAGCAATAGGAGCTGATAAAAATCTATCCGATTTAATTAAAAGATTTGGTAATCCTGTTGATCTTTTTATGCAGTATAAGATCAACCTCTGGCGTGCCGACTCAATCTGGAACCACGACCAGCAAACGATAAGGAAAGTCAAAGACCTGGGCACTACAAGACGTTTTGAAATGATTCCTTTAATTGACTGGTTTACAAGTAATGATAGTTTTATAGGGGAAGCAGGGGTTTCATATCTTATTAAAACTGATGAAGCAACCATCCTGTTCGATCTGGGATTGAACGCCAAAGAAGAAGATCCCTCACCCTTGCAGAGAAACATGGCCAGACTGGGCATTAAGCCGGAAGATATTAACATGGTTGTGATTTCGCATAATCATGGAGACCACGTCGGAGGTGATAAATGGGAAGAAAAAAATACGTTTTCATTGACCAATCACCAGCCACCATTAAAGCAGATGCCCATATATACGCCTGTGGAGATGACTTACCCGGGATTAAATCCTGTTTGTACTCCATTACCAACCAAAATAGCCGAAGGAGTAGCAACAATTGGAGTAATTCATAATCCCGTTTTCTTTGCCGATATCGGCGAACAGTCTCTTGCAGTCAATATTGAAAACAAGGGGGTTGTCATAATATCGGGTTGCGGGCACCAGTCGATTGAAAAAATAGTGCAGCGGACAGAAATTTTATTTGATGAGCCAATATATGGTGTTTTGGGCGGGTTCCATTATCCCATGGAAGAGACTCGAAACATTACCTGGATATACAAATATTTTGTTGGCGGCAAACTGCCATGGGAACGTCTTACAGTTGACGAAATCCGGGCTAACTGCGAATTATTGAGGGCAAGAAAAATTAAACTGGTTGGCCTTTCAGCCCATGACAGTTCTGACGGAAGCATTGAGATTTTTAAACAGGAATTTCCGGACGAATTTGTTAACATAAGAGTTGGAGAAAGAATATTGATCGGCGATTGAATAATTAAGGTAATATCAATAACCAATTATGATGATACTACAAAACATTAATAATAAGAAAATGCATCAGAGCCGAAGGTCATTTCTGACCAGAAGTATCCCGGTTTGTACATTGGGATGTTTAGGACTATCGCAGATCTTTTCATCTGCAATTGAGCCGGATATCGTAAAAAAGCCTGTTCATAAGTTCAATAAAAAGACCGGTTATTCATACGAACAGGCATACCGCTTCAGAGCCAGGCTTTATGCTGACAGGATGAAAAGGATTGCTAATTATCTTGGGCACGACAATCTGATAGATGCCCTTAAGAAATCAAATGAGGATTATTACACATCAATTGCCAAATACAAACCTGAAAATATTCTGCAGGATTTTGTCAGGCCATTCTATGAGGATGAAGGTTACAAGATAATCCTCACCATTGAAGTTATTGAAAACAGGGAAGACCTTGTTTCATGGAAAGTAACAGAGTGTCTTAACGCCAAAGTTTTACTTGAACTGGATGCAGCCGAAATCGGATATGCCACACTGTGTCATGGTGACGATGCCTGGGCAAGGGCTTTTAATCCCAACATACAATTTATCAGGACTAAAACCTTAATGGAAGGGCATGACTGCTGTGATCATTGCTATAAAATGAGCATATGAGAAGTGATTCAACACAATTTAGGAATATTTGGTTGATATCCAATGGTTGTCGTCAAAATCCGTTCCTCTTTGACCACTTCAGG
>DNOQ01000245.1 GCA_003501665.1 Bacteroidales bacterium
CCTATCTCAGCACGCCCGCCTGATATGAAACCCGTAAACAAATCCCTCGCATAAGCGTCAAGACATACTTCTGAAGTGATCAGATAGGTAGGCTTAATACCATAATCTTCGCATAAATCCTGAAAACGAGGAACAAACTTAATGTTCTCAACCGTTAACGCACGGCCGTGGTCCCATTGGTTATCGCCCTCAGTATCTATCGAAATAATAAATTTCATTAATCATTCTGTTTATAGTGTAAGTCCCTCAGGGCACCATGAATTGAGCAAGGGGCAATCAATCGATCTGTTTTTGAGCTTCTATAATATGTAACATGTTTTGGGAGATCTGTAAGACGGCCTCCTCTTCAGAGGGCAAATCAAACCATACGATAATGTCATCTCCGATTTTTCTTGAGAAGGGTTTTTCTCCATTGACGGTCAAATCCCCGGGGCTTGCATGCAATGCTATGGAAAACCCTTTAACGTCAGTATTGTTATGATTGATGATTCTTATTGCCCCATCTGGCAGATAATCAAATGAGATATTCTCAAGCATTCGCCAATAATTCAGTAAATCTCTAACGGTAGTAATATAGAGATCTCCATCATCACGTCTCTGATCCATGTAGGCAAGTATCTTATCAAACCATGGATTAATACGCAATTCACCATTATAATTATCTAGAATATCATCTTTATCTATGTTCCTGACATAATATCCATGATTAAAAAAGATGCCGCGATGATGGATAAGCATCTCCAGATACTGTTTCTCGGAGGGTAGATTTGCCTCATCCAACCTCAGTGTAACGCCGTTATACACGAACTCAGTTGGCCAGGAATAGAATTCCCGAGTGACAGTCTGATTCTGCCAGTAAAGAGGAGTAGGCGCTGAACTACCTGCAAATGGTTGCTGTGAATTCAGCTCCAGATTACTAAAATTACCGCCTATAATTTTTCTTAATGATCTCAAACCTTCCAAATCCTTATATATCTTAAAATACCGATATCGCTTACTGAATTCAATAAAGAACTTTTGAAACCGAAGTTTCATCAGGTTTTCTTTCATAGAAACCACAGGTACAGAAAACCGTATTTTTTCAACAGCAGAGCTCCAGAAATAGCGTGTATCATATTGCTCCCAGAGATCTGCCGAATAAAAAACTGAAAGAGAATCCATGCCATCTGCCACAAGGGCTTCCCTGTTATGAATTCCCTGAAACATCCCATGATCGATCCAGGTAATTGCATCGTACCTTCCCTTCATGAATTTGATTGCCTCTTCAAGCATTTTCCTGTCTGAATTGCCATTCTCGGGTGTATGCAGGCAAAGTTCGTAATTCCCGCTGACATATAGCTGATCGAGAAAATCGAGTAGCTGCTCCTCTTTAATATGATTATCTGTCAGCCCATCATATACCCCATCAAAATCCTCATAAAAGACACTCTTTGTCACAGGTATATCATGACCCACAAACCCCCCGGTAGCATTTTGAAACCCGGAAATATTTTCAGACCCAAAGTAAGCTGCCCTGTGTGTTCTGATATTTCCGCAATCAGCATGTTCGGTGAAGACATATCCGGCCAGATATCCATAAGGCACATTCATTAGCCTGGGAATAACCTCATGACTGTTTCCGAAATATAAAGCAAAGTGATCGGATCTGACCATTCCCTGAGTGAACTCAGATGCAGATTTATCTATCCAATAACCTCCTCCATTTTCGTGATAGGGAATGTGTATCATTGGATGATCCAACACAAAATCAAGGTTGATAATAACCTGTTTTTCTTTCGTGTTTAATTGTAATGATGAAATATCAGTTGTGTGGTATATCAAAGATGAGGTTTCCCCTGCTCCAAACCTGACTCCTTGTTTGTCAAGCCAATACTCTCGTTCAAATGGTTTTAAGGCCAGTTCGCTGTTCTTCAGATAAATCCCGGTAATTGGTATTGCAAATTGCGCTATTAATGATTCACGCTCAATGATCAAATCAGAATTGTATACAGTTTCAACAGTCACATCCAGGCGGGCAACATTTTTACAGACAGTCAGGAAAATCTTAACCAGGTTATCGCCATTGCCCTCACCCATGATTAGTAAAGTACTGTCATTGATAAGACTTGCTGAATTATTAATCAAACCCAGGTTGCCACCGTAATTTCTGTACGATGAAAAATAATCAAGTGAGGACAAGATCGTTTCTCCGGACTTACTTTTTACTTTAATAGCACCTTTCGTATCTGCTTCCAGCATATACCAGGCATTTCTAAGCATAATCGTTGGCATGAACCGTTTATCTGACCTGGCATCTGCCTTTTGATATACGGGTAAATTTGAGGGCTGATTTTTGGATAGAGCAAAACCAATCAATACAGAGATAAAAAATACTGTGGCAATGACGAATACAGACCATAAAATTAACCTCGTTCGCAAACTGAAATTCGCAAACCGTGTTTGCTTCAAAGGTTTTTTGTCCATTGTATTTTTTCTTATCTATTAATTGATTTGAGTTGTCATTTGAATTACTGTATCTATAAACGCCCTTTTAAAAAACTCGTCGTTCCTGTCATGCCAATTCCCTTTGTTTATCAACAATACTTTGATAGACCATTTCATAATTGCTTATCATCGCGGAAAGTGAAAAATTGCCAATTGCAAATTTCTGCCCATTGTCAACTATTGTTTCAAACTGTCCATTTCGTATCAGTTCAATTGCGCTTATCAATTTTGATGTTAGCATTTCCGTTGAGCCATCATAGACAAAGCCATTGATGCCATCGCTGATAAAATGATCTGAATTTGCTCCGGATGATACAATACAAAGGCATTTTGCCAGCATAGCCTCAAAGAGCACATTCGGGCAGCTCTCTGTAAATGATGAAAGGATAAATACATTCATCATTTTGTAGTAGACAGAAATATCGGGCTGTGAATCGAGGATTGTAACGTAGTCCCCGATATTTTCCTTTCGTACATAGTTCAGGTTAGACAGATAACCATCCTGATTCTTGTCTCCAATAAGATAAAAATGCAAGGCATATTTTCCATAAATTGATCCTATTGCTTCAAGTGCCTGAATTTGATTTTTCAAGGCAGTTTGCCTTCCTACAGTGCCAATTATTATTTGATCTGTAACCTTAGGCGGGTTTTCAGAAATAAATTGTGTTTCATCAATCCCGTTATAAATGTTGGTAACACGCATCCGGTACTTCCTGCCAACCATATCCAGGTACTGGTGCATCACCTTCTGACTGTTCGTAATTACCCTGGATCTTTTAACCATTAGCTTTTCAATGAGTTTCTCTGCCCGTGACAAATTCTCAAGTCCGTTTCTGATCGAGTACACTATCCTGTTACTGTATTTTCCCGGGGCAAGCAGCCTCACCCAAAACCCATTATGAAATAAAAGCGTATGAAGGACATCAAAATCATTATTTAGCAGGACTTTTCTCAGGTAGATTGCGTTGTTTATGTTTCTTCTTAACTTTCCAGTTTCAGGTGACTGGTGCATAAAAATTTTAACTGGCAGATCGAGGACCTCCCTGTAAAAGACCTCGGTGTTGGCATAGATAATCAGCGTCAATTCATATAATGATGTGTTTAACCCCTTAATGAGGTTGATAGTCTGTCTTTCAGCCCCCCCCTGCGGAATATGAGAGAGTATGAAACATATCCTTATTCTGGATTGCATTCCCATTTGTTTTCTTCTTTCAAGGGCATAAATCCTCATAAAAGCACTGTAAGGTTATTTTAGCGCTAATTCCAATTTTACTGCCATGCTATTTTAAACTGAAACCAGATCGTCCAACTGAAGAAAATCAATAAGTTGATAATATTGAGGCCAATTATGGCCTTCATTCCATGACAATTTCTCATCCCAGTAACCGGGACAATCCCTTACTATCCTGTGATCAAAGCAGTAACTGATTTCACATATCTTCGGCTCTTTATTTTCATCATAGATAAAGTCATATGCCATTGTCTCAAAATTCAACTTCCCGGATATTTCGAAAGCAGTTCTTATGCAACGCATATCAATTTCAAGAGGATTCTTATCCAGCAAGCCGCTCCCTGAGGCTCTGAAATCATTGGTCCTGACATATCTCCGGAACGCAAAGGCCCTCTTGCCAATCACTGTAACTCTTGTGTCAAACTTATTGCCAGGCAAAAATTTTTGAAACAGTATCGCATCCTTCTGCAACTGCCATTCTGAGTATGGATTGCTCTTTTTGAAAAACCCGAAATAAGCAAGGATGGATCTTATTTTATTATGTGCAAAAGCAGATAAGCCAATATTGGAGAAAGAAAAAAGGTTTGATTTACCAGGTAATTGGCCAGACTTTATTCCTTCATTGAAGACCCGGTCAATGATCTTTTTCCCTTCTTTAATTGAATTAATTTTGACCACATTACTGGAGCCGGCACCTTTATACATTTTGATTATTAGTGGGAAACTGCTGGTTTCCAAAAACTTTAATGCACTGTTGTGTGCCCAGAATATGTTGGTTTCCACAACAGGGAAACCATTGCTTTTTAATAAATAATATTCCTTTATTTTATTCTCATAAGGCCAATACGTTGCATAATCAGGCGAGCATTTCAGATTGTAGATATTTTTGGCAATATGAAAAATAGAATCATATAACATCATGTCAGNNATCTCCCTGGGAATGCCTGAACAGAAAATGAGTACAGCCCGCCAGGTCATCAAACATGGCATTGGAATTGGGATCAATTAATACATACGGGATAGTATTCCTATCCAGTATCTCCCTGAATTTTTCACTGTAACCTGTGGGAAATATTCTGTTATCCGAATTTAAAAGAAATCCAACTTTCATAATATCCTTTTTAATTTTTCGGGAACATGTGGTCTGTAAATGAAATCCCGAATCCTCCGGTATAATGCTCTCCTTCTTAAATGCCGATTGACTTGATAGTCGTAGGTTTCATTCAAAGGAGAGCTATTCATATTAAGATACCGGTCAAATGGAGTAAACGGTAGTCTTATGACCCGGTTAAATAAAAACACATATTTTATAACCTTGTAATCAAGGGTATGCATATCTATTGCCACACCCCATGAAATTCTGTTCCAAGGCATTGTGTTCTTATTGTAGGTAGATTGGGCTTCCCCGTTACCGGAAAAATATGCAGGAGCATTCCTGAGGGCCGGCATGATGAAATTGCCCAGATTATAGGCAATAATACCTTTATTGTAGCCCTCAACAGGTTGAGGTGCATGTGCATGGCTTCCAATTACTATGTCGACGCCATTGTCAATCAGCCGTCTGGCAGTAATAATATCCTGAGGTTCCGGATAAGAGGATTCTTCCCTTCCCCAATGAATATAAACCACAATTCTTTCTGTCAAAGGTCTGATTTGTGTTATTTTCTGAATTAACGCGTCCGTATCGAGTTCACTTATCCTGAACGTGTCATCAACCTCCAGCAGGGGTGATGTTGATGAACAAACAGCCGAAATAAAGGCTATTCTCATATCGCCCAATTTTAAAATAAGCGGATTATACTTCCCCTCATTACTCCTGCTTAAACCGAAATGTTGAGTTTTAAGACCTTCGAGCTCATTTATTGTTGAAGACAATCCCTCCAAACCATAATCAAGAATATGGTTATTCCCGATATTAACGCAAAACAGTTTATTGCCGAAAATATCACCCAGGAAGTTCTCCTTAACTTTAAGATTAATCTTGCCCTCTTCAGGAAATCCATCCTTAATGATCGGGCACTCCAGATTAATTACCGTCTTTAAATCATTTTGAAATTTAAATGGCTTGTAAGGAACCACATCCCCCAAAAATAAAAGTACTTTATTCTTATCCATTTTAAATCAGGTTATAATCAGGTCAGGCGAAACTTCATTATTTCCCGTCTGGTTGATTGGGCTGAGGCTTTGTGTTTAATGACCTGATAAATTCCAACATCCTTACAGCCTGAAAATTATAATTGAAGATTGTCTCAGTTAATCTTTTGCCTCTACTGCCAACTGTCAACGCAAATTCATAATTATCCAAGACATAACTTAATCTTTCTGCAAATTCTTCAACACTGTCCGGTTCAGATAAAAATGCGTTATCATTATCTTTGAGATAAATGGGAATCTCCCCTACTTTAGTAACAACAACAGGTTTACCGGTTGATAGGTATTCCGTTAGTTTGGATGGGAATCCTGCATCAGCAATAATGCTTGTTGGACGTGCCAGGGCCAGTACTTTTGCTCCTGCCAGGTAGCCGGGGACTTCTGTTCTGGACATTTGGCCGAGAAAGTGAACTCTTTTTCCCAGATTTAACTTTTCGGATTGTGTTCTAATTGCCGATTCCTCATCTGCAGAATCACCCTTTCCAATGAGAACCAGGTCAATATCTGGCTTAGCATCGGCTATCTTACTGAAACTCTCAATTAAGATGTCTACCCCGTCCTTTTTTATCGTAAGACTCCCGCAATAAACTATATAATTATACGGGAGTGGTGGGGCTTCTGTAATGTTAAACCTTTCACTATCAACAGTGCTGGGTACTAAAAGCAGCTTCCCTTCCTTAACATTTCTGCTTTTGTAAAAATCCACCAGGTATTGAGAAATGCAGAAAATTCCGTCACATAACCTGGTACCAATAAAAGACTTACTCTCTCCCCAGGCTTTCTTGAGCCAGGGCTTCTGGAATTCTCTCAAAGGATGTTCACTATGCTCATGAATTATCTTTATTCTTAACAGTTTGCCCAGAAAATAGACAAACAGCTGGGTCCTCAGGGTGTTTGTCCAAAGATTAATTGCAAGGATTTCATTTTGCAGGCACAGGTCTCTTAGAATACTGTAAGCTTTAAAGTATTTCCGGATCGTTACCCATCGTCGAATCAGAAAATATTTACTTCTTACTTTTTGACCGTAAGGATGGTAATAATCAATACCATCAAATGTACCTTCAAAATATTCATTATATTCATTCTTGAAGCAAATAACAGAAGCGGATATCTTATTCTCCAAGAACCCTTTAGCAAATGTATGCACACGATTGGTTGCCGCGTTTCCTTCAGGGAACGTAAACGTATCACCAAAAATGATTACTGCTTCTTTTTTTTCAAATTGATCCATTTAAAGTATTCCTTGGATTTAATTAAACGCTTTCTGCAATGTTATTGTTATTTGAACAACAAATAATAACCAAGGATTGACATGTTTAACCAGGGTGACGGAAGTACTATCAAAATCGCTTATTTTGGGATGAGTTTTTCGCTTCCAATCACAAGATCTCTCTTCTCAATCCGGTTCTCTGGAATACCACTTGGAGTAAAATATCCGAATAACCAGAAACTCATTATCAGTGGAAGCAATATTATTCCATAACTAATTGAAATAAATATTATTATAATAAAAAACAGAGTTTTGCCAGTATACGAGAACTGTTTCGAATAAAAGGCGGATGCCCTGAAAGAATAAATTACAAAAAACAGAAACCCGACAATTCCATATGTTGCAAGTAAATTACCTATTCCAGTAATTGTCGACACGTTTGCCCCGATTTTATAGGTCCATCTTTCTTCATTTATGCCTCCAAGTCCAAGAACTGGATTCTCCATAAAGTCGCGAAAAGAAATAAGGAAAGAGACAAAACGTTGCGGATTAATTGATTCCTCTCTTCCAATGCTGCCCTCCACCATTATCTCCATATTTTCCGTTTCATCAAAAAGACTAACAATCTTCTGACTCATAAAAGGGAGCGAGAAAACCAATAACAGGACAATCAAAATCAAGGGCCATAATACAATGATCAATTTCTTCTGTTTATTGTAAAAGTAAAACATCAGGATTACCAGCAGTATGACATATCCAGTAGTGGATTGAGAAGTGATCAATGCGATTAATAGAATCCAGAACCGCAACTTGCTTCCCTTTGATCCTTTAAAGAAGAATAGGTTAATAAAAACAGCCACTGAGAGCATTACCGCAAAACCGCCCGGTTCCCATGCAAACCCGCAATTTCTCGGAGGAAGAAAGTCAAACTGCACAGACATGGCAGTAGGCTGCACAGAATATAGTATAGCATTTAGTCCATTTCCTGATACATACGAGAAATCTTCAATGGAAGAAATCTGACCGAAGTAATTATAAAGATTATCACCTCCGAGAATTATTTGAACAACCCACATTATCAACCCTATAATCGCAAGGTAGAACATGGTGAACTCATAAATCCTGAAGAAATCTGCCTTCAGTGCTTTTACCGCTGAATAGCTGATGAAAAACAGGAAAGCATTGTTAAGAAAGAATGTAGGTCGAAACTCATGGAACTTAATTGAGATCGCCACAAAGTATATGAGATACCCAAAAATCAGAAGATAGAACTGCTTATTGAATACTATCCTCCACTTAAGTGCAAGAATCCCTCCCAGGATTATTACTAATGAAAACCAGATAGGATTATCAAGAATCGATGTTGATACAACATATTTATTGGCGTGTCCGGTATAAATGATAAGTGTGAATATGTAAAAATATTCAAAGAATGATAGCTTCACCGGATCGGATGAAACTCCTTTAAACTTGAATTCTGCGACATCCTTCATCATAAAAGTCAGCTTTTCGATTGTTCTCTCCAAAAACCACAGGAGAAGTAAAAAGTTTTCTATCCGTATTCGCTACCTCAATTCCACTACCAGAAAGCGGTAATACAGGTACATACACAAAAAATATATTATCCCTGAAAAGAATGTTGTCCATGATGCCCCTGTTTCACCAAATAACGGTATTAAGACTACATTAAGTATCAAAACACTAAGTCCAACAATAAATGCACTGTTTCTCAATGCTTTTCCCTTACCATGGGATCCTAAGAAGCGGTTAAAGAAGTCAGCCATTCCATTCATTATCATTCCAACACTAACAATGTAAGTCAATTTGATTACCGGGGCAAATTCGGGGCCGTAAAAGATCCTGATGAAGGGGCCGACCAGCAGTACAGTCAATAACAATGCAGCACCACTTATTCCCAAAGTAATTAATAACAGCTTTCTGTCAATCTTCCTGCTCGTTGAGAAATCCTTATAATGGGTCGTTGCTATAACGTTAGGGATAAAAGCTAATGGCGCAGCTATAGTCACCGCTAATGAATAGTATCCCACACCACTGTTATCAGTGGCAAAATAACTTATCAGGACGCCCGTCAATTGTGAAAAACCTACAGCAAAAAGGCTTCCGATATAAACATTGAATCCAAAGGTCTTATTGTAATGAATGATCTCCTGCACCCTATCCCTTAAATTCCTGAAAGAAGGCTTTATCTTAATTATTATATAGAGTGCAACTATTATATTACCCGCGAAATAGGTTGCCAGAATTAATATCAGTCTGTTTCCTGAATAATTTATTAAGAAATAATAAATAACCAGAATAATCCCGAAATATATCAGATGAGGGAACAGTCTGGCTTTAGCCAGCAACCTGATCTTATTGTCTGCCTGGAATAATACTTCAAAATACTTAGTTATAAGAAAGACCCATGAGAAAGGAATAGCCAGCAAGAGAACCAGACGCAACCCCTTTTCATTAATGTTCTTATCAAAAACAGCATAACCACAAAAAGAAAGTGCCAATAATAAAAACAGAAGCCCTGTGATGATTAGCTCAGCACCATAAAGCTCCTGTGCTTTCCGGGAGTCACTGTTGAGCACGAGTGCCCGATTCCCTGCCTGAAAAAAACCAAACGTGAAAATCACGGTGGCCAGGGAAAAAAGATTCAGGATCAACTTGAAACTGCCATAGTCGGCCGGCCCAAGGAACCGGGTGATTATTATACTGGTAATTACTGATAACGGTATGGATATTATATTGGCACTTAAAAGTCCTGCAACCTGCTTGATTTTTACATTACTCTTATATCTCTCCAAAAGCTTTCCTATCATCTTCTTTTAATATTGCTGCAAAAGGCCGGGCTATCTGCCCTTTGTTCCATTGTATATTTCTTCTTGAAATTGAGTTAAAAAATCCGGACAGATCTTTTTCTTAAAAAATAAGATATTGAAACAAATATATTTGTTTGTCGTAAAATATGTTATGTTTGTCAAATAAATTGCCCCATTCGTCAAAACCTAAATATGCAGAGATCTTTTGTTTTACTGTTGCTACTAGTGAGTTCAGTATCTTATGGAAGAACCGTTTACCTGTCGCCCAACGGGAATGATTCTAATCCGGGAACACTCGCTCAACCATTCTTCACCCTGAACAAAGCCTGGACTATAATAGCGCCGGGAGACACCGTCTATCTACGGGGTGGTTTATATCAATATAAATCAACCCAGTATCTGAAGGACAAAAACGGCAGTTCATCGGCTACGATAAAAGTATGGGCATACCCCGGGGAGATACCAATCATTACCAAAAATACAACTACCAGTTTCTCCTATACCTGGACAAGCGGAATATTGTTTACAGGCAATTACTTCCATTGGAAAGGAATAGAGATCACTGGTTTCACCCAACAGGATTCCAAAGTTTACACAGGCTTCCGGATATCAGATAGCAATAATAATGTGTTTGAACAGATAAACTCTCATCATAACGGCCATGGGTGTGTTATCACAGGCAAATCATCCGGTAATCTGGTATTAAACAGTGATTTTCATCACAACCAGGACCCCCTGACTACACTAAAGTATGGCAATGCTGATGGACTTGAACTATGCTACATCCCCGCTGGGCTGACAAACACGATAAGGGGATGCCGTTTCTGGTGGAACACTGATGATGGAATTGATCTCTGGCAGAATGATGGGGTCGTTATAATAGAAAACAGCTGGGCCTGGAATAATGGCTTTATACCTGACACTTATACCCCAGCCGGGAACGGTAACGGATTCAAACTTGGG
>DNOQ01000061.1 GCA_003501665.1 Bacteroidales bacterium
CAAGGTCATTGGTTGGCTCATCGAGAAGAAGATTATCAGGCTTCCCGAACAAGGCCTGGGCAAGAAGCACCTTCACCTTTTCTTTTCCTGACAGCTCCTTAAGAAGCTTATAATGATTTTCCTCTTTTATACCGAGTCCGCTGAGAAGGCTGGCTGCATTGCTGTCAGCATTCCATCCATCAAGCTCATTGAATTTTTCTTCGAGTTCCGAGGCCTTCATTCCATCCTTCTCTGAAAAGTCAGGTTTCAGATACAATGTTTCCTTTTCCCTGGCAATATTCCATAAAGCTGAATGACCCATCTTTACCGTGTCGAGCACCGTGAAGTCATCGAATTCAAAGTGATCCTGCTTTAAAACAGAGACTCTCTCACCCGGACCGAAAGTCACTGATCCTGTGCGTGATTCGACACCCCCGTAAAGCATCTTCAGGAATGTCGACTTACCGGAACCGTTTGCTCCTATTATGCCATAGCAATTACCTGCAGTAAAGATCTGATTTACATCCTGAAACAAAATGCGCTTCCCGAACTGAATACTTAGGTTTGAAACTGTTATCATTATTTTAAATAATTGTCAATGTAAAACTTCCGTACAAAAAGGCTGCAAAATTAAGCATTTAAAAGGCAATAACAGATTTTGATTGCGATATCGACTTGATTTCGTATCATTGATTGCGTAAATTTGATATTTAACCGGGAGGTAATCTATGAAAACACTGAAAAAAATTCTCAAAATCTTTTTGGGTATATTAATAATTCTGGTCCTCGGCTTTACCGGACTTATTCTATACGCAATAGTCTCGGACTATAAACCTGATGAAACAGAATTACTGTCCCGGCCGGATAACCCTTCCGTATTAAAAGATTCGTCTGTCTACAGTCTTTTGACCTGGAATATCGGCTACGCCGGATTGGACAAGGGAATGGATTTTTTCAAGGACGGCGGAACAAAGGTTATTACACCTGAGGATAATTTCCGGGAGAATAATTCCGCGATAACGGATTTCCTGATGAATAACAATACGGTTGACTTCATACTTATACAGGAGATTGACAGGAAAAGCAAAAGAAGTTACCATACAGATCAGTTTCAGGAACTGTCAGAAAAACTAACCGGTCATGTTTCCTTCTTTGCAAAGAACTACGATGTCTTTTTCGTTCCGGTTCCACCCTCAGATCCAATGGGTAAGGTCGAATCAGGAATAGCCACCTATTCAAAATACACTCCTGTTTCTTCAACAAGATATTCCCTGCCCGGAGATTTTGGTTTCCCGACTCAGCTTTTCTATCTCGACAGATGTTTTATGGTCAGCAGATACAGTATTGAGAATGGGAAGGAACTGGTATTGATCAATACACATAACGAAGCCTTTGATGAGGGCGGAAATATAAGAGAGGCTCAAATGGAAAGCCTTAAGAAATTTGTGCTGAATGAATACAGTTCAGGTAATTATGTAATAATCGGAGGGGACTGGAACCAGTACCCCCCCGATTTTAAACCGGATTTTTCAGGCAACAAGGTTTTTACAGGCAAATTTGGAAATTTCAACCTCACGGGAATCGAATCGGATTACATGACGGGAGCATGGAAATGGATTTATGATCGCACAACACCGACAGTCAGAACCCTTACTGCAGCATACGACCCTGTTTCAACCCCCACAAGTATTTGTGACATCTTCCTGATTTCACCGAACCTGGAATCTGTTTCCGTAAAATGCCAACATCTTGGTTTTACGAATTCAGATCACAATCCGGTGATAATTCAGGTAAGGCTTGAATGAACAGCATGGTTTGACTCCAATATATATCTGTGAATCTAAAAAATGCCTTCAGAGTTTTTTATTTCAATTTGATGTGAGCCTTATTATCGCTGTATGGAAGCAGATCGGTCCGGATGCTATGAATTGCGCTGATCAGGGTCGGATTGGCGAATTCTGCCTTATTTATACGGCAATCCCATCTTGCGGGCAATCTCCTGAAAACGGGGCTCATCGCGAATAGGATCAAAAGCCGGCATTCTCAGATAAGGTATACTTTTTCTATCATAGCTTCTTCACCGCGGGTCCAGTCCCACATTTTCCATATAGCTATTATACCCAAAGTATATTGTATTTCTGCGTTGCTGCTATCCAGCTCAATGGCGTTCATCAGCGACTCCAGGGGTAATATCCCGCGGCGCTATCCAGCAGCTTATGCCATTTTGTTCAAGTATCAAACAGACAGTTTCACCAGCGGTCGAGTCGACGCTGGAGTAGCTAATGAATACTTCATGTGCCATATAAAAACTTGTAAGGAAAAAACTCTCTTGCCCCTTGCCACTCGCCCCACGCCCCATGCCCCCTGCCATAAGATCGAAGACCGGAGAAAGAAAATATATCGTACTACCGTTACTCCGTAACGACGTTATGACATGAAATAAAAATGTTTTCTTATCAAATTTATTGGTTATATATAAGTGATTTATAATACATATTTCAATTATTTAAAAGTAATAATATAAACTATTATCACATACATATAAGTGTTTTTGTTATATTTGCATAAACATTCGGGTGAAATGGAAAGACTTAAGCAAATATCAGAGAAGAGGTCAAACCAGGTTAAGACTGGATTTAAACGGTTCCTGATGGATGAAATCCATTGGGACGACAGGATGATTGGCATTTCAGGGGCAAGAGGATCAGGAAAGACAACCATGATGTTGCAGCAAATGAAAAGCAGACTGCATGACGGAGCCGAAGCCCTTTATGCAAGCCTTGATGATATTTATTTTGCCGGGAATCCGGTTGT
>DNOQ01000467.1 GCA_003501665.1 Bacteroidales bacterium
CCGCGGCCTCACCCCCTGACACCCCAGGGCGCTTGTCATCCCTCGCCGGTTGATATCGGATAATGGAAGCTATCACCATTATGGACGACAATCAACGCGGAAAAAGAGTAATCAAGGACCACTCAGGCGAGGGATCTCATCCTGGTCGAAGTATCCACTTTTACATTAATTGTGCCAGATGACTGATTATTAATTCGACAGGAGGGTGAATATTCTTTAAGGTATCCATGGTAAGGCTCTCAGATATACAGAACAAAAATTGGCGTTAGTGCGGCTAAAGTCAATATGTTAAAAAATGAAACCGCACTAATTTTCCAGAGCGTCACAAGTCAGGAAAGATTCAATGGGCGAGATGCGAGAACCTCACAATTTGGCTGCAGAACCATTTTAACCGGCTAAAAGGGCAATTTAAATTTCATTATTACCTCGCCTGTTTCGGTATTAATTTCAATCTGACGGTCTTCAACACCCATATTCTTCCCTGTTGTCATCTTGTATAAGCCGGAAAGAAACTGCATACCTGAATTCATGACTGTTTCCAGCTCTCTGGCTTTTTCTGTCTGTTTTATTATATTCTCTTCTGTTATTTTTTCAGATTCCGGCTTTTCGGATTGATGTGCAACACTTTCTTCTGAAAAGATAATTTCGCCATTAGAAACAGACTCTTCTGCTTCTGCGTATTGCTCATCGTATTTTTGCAATGTTTCGTAATCGGGTTCTTCTTCCTTTTCCCATTTTTCAGTCTGGGCGATAAATTCTTTCATTTGCTGAATGAATTGCGAACGGCCTTTGGAGCTGAAATCTACAAAATCGGTGTCTGAGTTATCTCCCAGAACGCCATCGAAAAGGCTCTGTTTTACCAGTAAACCTGATGAAATTTGCTGTTCAATCGAATTACGTGTTATAAAGTTATATATGGTTAGGTTATTGCTCCTCTGGCCTAACCTGTCTATTCGGCCGATACGCTGGTTCTTTTTAGCCGGGTTCCAGGGAAGTTCGAAGTTAATAAGCGTATCGGCAACCTGCAGATTCAATCCGGAACCTCCGGCTTCTGTGGAAAGGAAAATTTTATACTGGGGATCATTTTCGAACTTCCGGATTAGTTCTCCTCTCGATTTAACGGGTATCTGCCCGTTAAACTCAACAAAACCTATATTATTCTCCCTTAACAGTCTCCCGATAAGTTTATGAACTTTGATCCATTCAGAAAAAATGATGATTTTGGTATCTGAGTTCCGTATATCAAGTTTCTCAAGAAGGATATATTTCAATTCTTCAAGCTTGGGTGATTCATTGGTTTCATCATCGATCAGCCAGGTGGAGTCGCATACCATTCGCATGTTGGCTAGAAGTAACTGCATACGCTGAAGATAGTAAGGCGTCAGGAATTTCTTACGGATAATCTGCGCAAGACCTTTAGCATAAGAAGCATGATAATCAGCCTGCAGTGGCGACAGGTTTAAGGGAATATCGATTTGCCGTACATTTGGCAGCTGATGAAGCACTTTTCTCTTTTCCCGCCTTATCAGTACACTCTCTATTGTTTTATTAAGTTTTTGTAAATTGTAATAACCGTTGATCTTGTTTTGTTTTTCGGGGTCGAACAGGCAATACTGGTACGAAAACTCCCAGAGCGGGCCAAAAAACTCAGGATCAAGAATTCCCATAATTGAAAATAAGTCGATAAGTCGATTCTCGATTGGAGTACCGGGATAACCAATTTGTGTTTTGCCGTTATATTTTTTAATGATGATGATGTTTTTGTTTCATAGTTTTTTGCCCTCTGAGCTTCATCGAGTATAAGAAAATCAATACCGGCCCTGTTAATTGCCAGTTGATCGCGCAACACGGTTTCATAGTTTATAATAAAGAAGAAGTAATTGTTATCGGTATATTGTTGTTCACGTTCTTCAGGTTTACCGCTTACAACCAAAGCTTTTTCCGATGTAAAATTCTCTATCTCCTTCTTCCATTGTTGTTTTATTGATGCGGGACATACGATCAGAGTTTTTTTAAATCCGAATATCTCCTTTTTTAAAACAGCTGAGCCAATAGCCTGAATGGCTAGCATTTTTTTTACCTGCACACCATGGGATATACTCCGGCTTTAATAGTCAATTTATATGGGCTGAGTTAGCCGGGATCAACGGCTTCTGTAATCAGAAGTGCTTCTTCCGCTCTGCTGAAAGATGCTTTCCTGAAGTTGGAGATGAGCAGGATAGTGCACCTTGTCAGGCAAACCAGGTCCACAACCGTAACCCTTTCACAAATGCAGGGTACTGATGTTTACCTTACCGGCAGACTGGGCAGTATAATCAGTCAATGACCGGTCCGCCCGCGCAGGCAGTTTTAAATACTCCGGGATTACGAAGCATCAGATTTATTGTCATGAATCCTCCGTAGCTCCAGCCGTTAACACCTATCCTTTCAGCATCAACATAACCGAGTGTTTTCAGATACCTGATCCCAGTCATCTGATCTGCCATCTCAGTTTCGCCGAGCTGCCGGTGAATGATGCTTTCAAATTCCTTTCCCCTGTTGGCAGAACCGCGGTTGTCGAGGGTAAATACCAAATATCCCTGCTGAGCCATATAATTCAGGAAGAATCCTGCTCCGCCTGTCCACGATTTTGTTATCATCTGTGCATGAGGTCCTCCGTATACATAAACAAATACCGGATACTTAAGTGCAGGATCAAAATTCACAGGCCTGATAAGACGGCACCACAGATCGGTGATCCCGTCATCGGCCTTGATGGTGAATATCGACATCTCCCCGGTAAGGTAGTCTTTGTAAGGATTCTGGTCTTCCAGCAGCGTTGAGATCTTTGACCCTTTACTGTCGATCAGATAGTATGCTCTTGCCATCTGCAGACCGCTGAATACATCCAGGAAAAAGTTCATGCCTGCCGGAGCAACTATGCTGTGCACTCCTTCTCCGGATTTGATCCTTTCTGTTTTACCTGACTTTATTTCAGTTCTGTAAAGATGCTTTTCAAGCGGACTTCCCAAAGTTGATTCATAATATACCGAACTGCCCTGCGGATCGGATCCGATAAGGTTCAACACTTCCCATTTTCCTTTTGTAATTTGCTTCAGGAGGTTGCCACCAGTATCGTACTGGTAAAGATGATTCCAGCCGTCGCGTCGGCTTTGCCAGATGAATTTTGAATCGTCTTCAGGGGAAAAATACAGTTCATGCAAGGGCTCCACATACCCCGATTCCAGATAAATCAGTTTATCAGTTCTTTCAGGATAGCGAATTGCAAATTCGGAAATTTCATTGCCCCCATCGACCAGCCGAGCAGACTGGCCTTTTCAATTCCCAGACTATCAAGTAATATCTTCAGATCCTCAACAAGAGTTGACGTGTCATAAATGGAATCGATCGATTCCGTATAGCCATGCCCTCTTTTAGAGCAGGCAATAATTCTGAAATTGCTCTGAAGCGATTCAGTGATACCTTCGAAAAGGTAAGGTGAATCGCCCAATCCATGCAGGAGGATAAGGGGTTGGCCTGAGCCGCCCCAGTCCAGATAGTGAAGCTTTATCTTGTCATTCTTGATAAAACCTGCCTTATAAAGTGGTACGGGAGACATTGCTGGTTTATTTTGAGCTTGATTACACGAAAAAAGCATTATTAACAGACCGGTCAGTGAAATTTTCGCAACCATTTCTTTATTTGTTTTTTGACTGTCTGATATTATGTTATGGTCTTTCAGAATAACATTTGATGATGAAATAAGTTTAATGCATCCTGGCCTGAAGTGGCGGGTTTGTTCCGGCCGTTGGGGATTACGTCCTTCAGGACTGTGTTTTTCACCATCATCTTCATCGCAAATCTCAGGTTCCGGATTTTCTGCCCAGCCTGGCGGAGTCCGATCCCATTTGACAGGAGCTTTCATGAACGAAGGTTATGTAGCCGATTTCTGGCGCTCCATTGAAAATAATCAGGAGCAGTTTTTTTTCAGATACCTTACCGGAGAACAGGCTGAAGTGGGAAGACAATTCGTGGTTGAAGAAAAATTTAAATCTGCAGGGAGATCTATTAGATGCATAAAAGACTGATCGCTGGTGCAATCCGTTAATCCGGATTACAAAAATGGTCGGTTATTAAGCGATTAAATTGATTTTGTCCAGGACTTGTCAAACAAAAAGCAAGTCCTGGTTCAATAAAAAATCAGGTCGGGACACCAAATATTTTTATTAAAGCGCCGGAAATCCATTCAGTAAGGAATTGACTGGTTGGTCTATGAAGGATTAGACTGTTCATTTTATAATAGAAATTTATATTTTGTTTATATTTGAATAAATTACTTAAACCATGAAAAATTCAATTTCAATTATTGCCCTGGTGATAATAGGGGGTTATTTTTTTATTCAAAGCTCGCCTCGTGACCAGGCCGGACAGAAACCCGGATCGATTTACACTGCCGGAGTAAAAAAAGTAATTGATGAGAAATGCTACGGATGCCATAGTGCAGCCGGCAAATCGAGGGATGCAAAAAATGCTCTTATGTGGGATAGTTTGCCCGGTCTCCCGAAAGGCAAGCTCGTGGCGACCCTTGATGACATAATCAAGGTAGTGGGAAAAAACAAAATGCCACCGGCTGGAGTTATTAAAGAGTATCCGGAAATGAGGCTTTTGCCTTCGGAAAAGCAGATTCTCCAGTCATGGGCTGAATCCAGGGCTGACAGCCTGCTTAAATGAGATTTTAGTCAATCCATTTTAAAATTACATAATGAAAGCAGTTAAGAAAATACTGATCGCTCTGGCAGTGCTTTTCATTGCCATTCAGTTTATCCCATCAGGAATTCCTGAAAATAATTCTGAGGATAAAAATAGCATTGCACACAGCAACCTTATGGCAGGGCCGGTTCTGGAACAGATGCGAAAATCCTGTTTTGACTGCCATTCAAACCAGGTTCAGTTTCCATGGTACTCAAAGATGGCTCCTTCATCATGGTTGCTTGCAAATCATATCCGTGAAGGAAAGTCGCACTTGAACTTCTCCGAATGGGAAGCTTACAGCAATCGTGAAAAAATAGGCTTGCTCGAAGATATTAAGGATGAAGTGGGGTCGGGGAAAATGCCGCTGAAGTCATATCTGCTGATCCACAGGGATGCAAAGTGGAATGCAGAAGAAATTTCGGCTTTGGTTAAATGGGCAGAGGAGGCTGCAGCCAAAATAATGGAATAACCAAATATCCTCTTTTTCCAAACACTATTGAGAAAGCAAAGAGCTTTTGTCTTTAGTGAATATTAATTTGCCTTTTATTGTTCTTATCCAATCTCTTACATGCCATTGCCGGTGTCGTATTCTCCTGTGTTTCTTTGAGAAACGGATCCCGACAAAAAGCATCAGAAGAAATAAGACAGTGCCTGTTATCATAATTTGTAAGTTCCTTAATGTGTGTAGTCTGATATCATTGCATCCGTCCCGGGCAGATGCAATACCATAAATCTTATAACGAGGACTGCTAAAAAAATATCTGCCGGTTAAAAGAAACCGTAAAAACTATTCTCTGAAGGTAGGTTGAAAACCGAATTGGTGGGAGTGAATTTTGAACTATTCCTTTTCTTCACCCGTGTTTTTCTTTTCTCTTGCCAGCCTTTTTGTAATTGCTTCGTTATTATCCATTGCCTGTTTATCCCTGACAAGGGAATATTTTTCCCTGCGTAAAGCAGCAGCTTTTAAGCCCTCTTCCCTTCTCAAATCTTCCTGCTCTTTATCAGGAATATGATCGGGTATTGTTAATTCATCTTTCATAATGTAAAGATACTCAAAAACTACGCCAAAGTCAAGTAAATTCATCAAATAGGCGATAATACATCAAAACCGGACTTCCAGGATTAAAAAACTCTATAAGATGGTCGCCCTGACAAAATTCCGCCCGACGAACTAATTTACAGAGTATTAACCCCGAACCAGTTCCCCCTAATGTATCTTTTTGGAAGTGTTTAACCTTAAATATACCTTTGCGCGAAATTCGCAAGACTTATGGTAATGCGTACAATACTTGACAATATCAGGACTTATGTCGTGATAGCATTCGGACTGCTTGTAATATCTATTGCATGGACAGCCTTTCTTTTACCTCACCAGATATCTGGCAGCGGCGTCTCGGGAATAGCTGCCATTGTCTATTATGCCACAGGCATTCCCATGGGTTATACCTACTTCGCAATAAATGTGGTTCTTATTCTTATTGCGCTAAAGATCCTTGGAACAGGATTCGGTATCAAAACAATTTACGGTGTGGTGCTGTCTGCTGTAATGCTTACAGTTTTGCAACCGCTTATTCCAACCGCGGTGGTCCAGGAAAAATTCATGTCAGCCATAATCGGAGGCATGCTTTGCGGTACAGGACTTGGCATTATTTTTACCCGGGGAGGCAGCACAGGTGGAACCGATATAGTTGCCATGGTGGTAACCAAATACCGCAATATCAGTCCGGGCAGGGTCATCCTTTTTTGCGACGTATTTATAATCAGTTCCTCATATGTTGTTCTCACCAACCTGGCATCGGCTCAAAGGATAGAGACCATGGTATATGGTTTCGTAACGATGGCAATACAGGCCTATACCCTTGACGCCATTCTGTCGGGCAACCGGCAGTCTGTTCAGATGTTGATTTTCTCCAGGCATTTTGATAAGATAGCCGATGAGATTACTTCCAGGATGCACAGGGGAGTAACAATTATCGATGGTACAGGCTGGTACACAAAGGAAAGCCAGAAAATGATCATTACCCTTGTAAGAAAAAATGAAGCCAGCGATATTTACAGGATCATAAAGAGTATCGACGACAAGGCTTTCATTACCGTAGCCAATGTTATGGGTGTCTACGGGAAAGGATTCGAAGAGCTTAAAAGATGATATCAGAATAAGTTTTCCTGTACATGCAACACGGGATACTTTTAATAACACAATGGCTCATTAGTTTAGTTTCTATGAACTGAAAACCTTCTTAAAATTCAGGATAATGAAATACAAATTACTTCTGTCCTTGCTTTTATTGATGCCATTTACGGCAGGAAAAGCTCAGTCAAGGTTTGACAACATTCTTTATGGCGTCGCCTATTATCACGAATATATGCCTTCAGAGAGGCTTGATGAGGATATCAGGCTGATGAAAGATGCCGGGATCTCGGTTGTCCGTGTCGGAGAATCGACATGGAGCCTGTTTGAACCCGGGGAAGGTGAATTTGAATTTGCCTGGATGGACAGGATAATTGACAAAATGCATGCCGCCGGTATCAAAGTGATCCTTGGTACGCCTACCTATTCAATACCGGCCTGGCTCTGGAACAAGCATCCTGAAGTGCTGCTCAGCTACCAGAAAGGCGAAAGGGCATATTACGGCATCCGTCAGAACATGAATATTACCAGCCCTGCATACCTGTTCTATTGTGAACGGATTATCCGCAAAATGATGGAACATTATGCAAGTCACCCGGGAATAGTGGGTTTTCAGGTTGATAATGAAACTACCGCACGGGATGTGAACAACTACGATTTCAATGTGGGTTTCAGAAGCTATCTGAAGAATAAATTCGGGACTCCGGAAAATCTTAATAAGATATGGGGGCTCCAATACTGGGGAATGAACATCGGCAGCTGGGATGAACTTGCTCCCCGCGACGGAATTACCAACACGGGATACAAGCTTGAATGGGAACGTTTCAACAGGAAAGCCGTGGCGGATTTCCTGAAATGGCAGTCGCAGATAGTAAGTGAATACAAGAGGGATGACCAGTTCGTCATGCAGTGCTTTATGCCTGCGGTCCAGGATGTCGACCAGATTGAAAGCTCAAAGTATATGGACATGTTGGCAGTGAATGTCTATCATGGCCAGCAGGATCAGCTTACAGGAAATGAAATTGCTTTTGCCGGTGATTATTTCCGTTCGGTAAAGAATGGTCTGAACTACCTTATCACCGAGACCAATGCACAGACTATAGGGTGGAACTCGAGGATACAGCAGCCGCCATATCCCGGTCAGCTGCGTCAGAATGTATATGCTCATCTGGGATCTGGAGCCAACATGGTAGAATACTGGCACTGGCATTCCATTCATTACGGCCAGGAAACCTACTGGAAAGGAGTGCTTTCACACGACCTTCAACCTAACCGGGCCTACGCCGAGGTCACGAAGACGGCACAGGAACTCAAGCGCATCGGCAAAAAGCTGGTTAATCTGAAAAAGGAAAACAAGGTGGCAATTCTGTTCAGCCACGATTCGAACGAAGCGCTCAATTTCATGCCCTTTGACCAGGGCGGATCAGCCTGGGAAAGCTCGGGGAACGATTTTTACAGGAATAATCTTGTGGCTCAGTTTCACAGGATCCTGTACAGAAACAACGTTGGAGTGGATTTCGTTTTTCCTGAGAATGCCAATCTCAACAAATATGAACTTGTCATTATCCCTTCGCTCTACATTGCAAGCGACGAGCTGCTGAACAGGATCAGCGATTATGTAAGGAACGGAGGCCATGTTATCATGCAGTTCAAGTCGGGATTCTGCGATGAGAATTCCATGGTGAGGCCTGTTATGGCTCCCGGTCCGTTGAGGGAAGCATGCGGGTTTTATTATCAGGAATTCACCAACTTCACCTCAATGGCGCTGAAGGATGATCCATTCGGCGTTGGAGCTCAGGATAACAAAGTGAATACATGGGCAGAGTACCTTATTTATGATAAGGCTGAACCCCTTGCTTTTTACGATCATCCTTATTTCGGGGAATATCCGGCCATAACCCGCAATAATTACGGCAAAGGCGGACTTTTGTATGAAGGCTGCATGGTTTCCGATGCGATTCAGGAAAAGATTATTCTGAATGAACTTGAAAAACTTAACATCAAATCAGCCGATCAGGATATAAGGTGGCCATTGATCACCAAGTCGGGAAAGAATGATGAAAACAACACGATCCGTTACTATTACAATTACTCATCAGAGTTAAAAGAGTTAGTTTACCCGTACGGGGGAGGGAAGGAACTGATATCCGGCAAAAGGGTTGATAATCGGCAAAAGCTTCAGATTGCCCCGTGGGATGTACTGATCATTGAAGAAGTTGCCTCACAAAACTAAAGTCTCTTTTGGCAAAAGATTCTGTCTGCATTGAGGGTAACCGGCTGAATTTATTACCCTGCATGTGTCAGAGAATTTGATTTTCTCAGGGACTCGATCGTTTCCTTGATCAGGTCATATTCCAGGGTTTCAGTGTTCAGAATAATTCCTTCAAAACGACCAAGTGAACATGAACCGCAGTTTATGTACCGCTTTTTCCTGTTCATATAATATGTATGATGAGATTCAAGTTTGTGTGTATGCCCCAGTATCAATACGTCACACTCTTTCAGCTTCCTGAGTGCATATGTAAGATAATTGAGGGTGTTATATTTCTTTGGAATGACACTTATTCCTTCATTACGCTTCAGAATATTAAAGTAAAGGTCCATCATGAATTTTAAATTTGACGTTCTTTTCAGTAAAAAGAAAATAAACTGCCCTAAGAATCTGCCCAGGAAATTTCCATTAAGCCAATCTGCATTGTGACCATGTTCAATGTGGATAACCTGTCCGCTTGAATTTGTGATTCTGTAAAATTCTTTACCAATAATATTCAAAATATCATGATTTCCTTTCAGAATAATGAACTTACTATTCAGAAGATATCTCACTAATAACGGTCTGGCCTTTCTGATTTCATAAAAAGAGTATTTCAAAAGCTCAAAAATATCGCCATTCAGAATTATTCTGTTGACGGAATATAGTTCCCTGAACTTCTCGATACAACCAATGAACTCCTCATCATTCCACTGAAAAATACCGAGGTTATCACCGGTGTCTATATGTAAGTCGGATATAATTAACAAATTCATTCTGAAATGGTTTTAATTGTAATTCATGATATACTGTGAGACCTGTTCAACCCCGTTCCTGATCATGTTTTTTCTTATATTACTGACCAACAGATTGTAATATTCTTTATTTCTGAGAAGGTTATTTACCAGATCAGGTAACTGACGGGGATTTTTTTTATAAATACCCATGCCGCTTTTACAGACAAATTCCATATTGCCTTTTTCCTGCTCCCATATATAGTTGTTGATAATGGGGACCTTCTCTGCCAGCAAAATTTCCATGCACACGGAAGCCCCGGCTTTGGTGATAACAACATCTGATATCTGTATGAGCGAATAAGTAAAATCAATGAACCCAAAGATTCTTGTGTTATCGAGCTTATTTTTTTCTTTCAGCTCAGATAACTGTTTATAAAGAAAACCATCCCTTCCGCATACAACAGCAATCTCAGCATCAATGCAGGCTGAAGTCAGGGTCCTGAATATTTTCTCACCCCCGGGCATCCCATCACCGCCCCCCATTATTAGGATTATCTTCGAGTCTTCTCTGAAACCCAGTTCCTTTCTCACCCGGAGTTTTGAAGTGTTATTTAAGAGAATTGAAAATTTATTATCCAGAACAAATGGGAATACCTGTATATTTTTACTATCGATGCCTGCTTTCATACACTTACTTTTAAGCATGTCGCTGAAAACTATATATTTCTGATCTTCCATAAGAAACCAGCCTGAAGGAGCAGTAAAGGGATCAGTGACAACTACTACCGATGGAGTATTTAAATTGTTTTCACGCAGTATTTCATTGACAGGTCTGATCATTAAGTAGTGAAATATTATGATCTTGTCAGGTTTCTCTTTTAAAATAACCTTACTGATCGCGGGTTTGATGAAGTGAGCAGCAATTCCTGTTGATATTTTTGTAACTGATTTTATTTTACCGATTGCATAAAGCATTTCAAATGACCATAATGCTCTGTTTACGGAATTCTTATAGCCATCCTGTATAATCTTTCTTAAATACGGCCGGGTGTCTGAAAGTCCGTCATGAAGAATAATTTCAATTTCTGTGCTCTTGATGTTACTTATTGTTTCTGCAATTGCTTTTGCCGGAGCATAATGCCCACCGCCTGTTTTCAGATATATAAACATGTATTTTTCCATCCTGCCCATTTAATTAAACCGGGCAAAAATATTAATTATCATATATTCAAGTGGTTACAATATGATTAAATATTTGTTAATAATTTTTCCTGGCAGGAGGAAATAATCGGGCCCTTAAAAATCAGTCCCAGTAGTACAAAGTCTGTTAATCAGGATTATTGGCAGGTTGCTGATACTGACATTTGATTTGAGATTAATGACTGGAGAAAGATCTCAGGATTTCTCAAAAGAATTTGGTTATCATTTGGCCTGTTTGGAGTCTTTCTTCTTTTTCTTATGCTTTGCATTTTTATCTTTATAAAACTTCTTAACAGACCTGCTGAGCCCGGGGATCTCCTTGCTTAATTCCAGTTTTTGATTATCCGGTTCAGATCTGGACGACTGGTTCAGAGCTGAAAACTATCTCAGGCACCAGGAAAATATTTGATATTATTTCAGTTAATTTCAAATGTTTTGAGCTTGTACCGGATCTTTGATATATGTTATCATTTCATATCCGGATCAACATATCTGTATTATTGCGGACATAATTTTATTCTTCTTTGAATTAATATCCGCTCTTCCCTCTATTAGAAGGGGGATGGCTTTTCAGGTCCTTTCTCGATATTGTCACCACTTTCACAGTTGTT